>CALFSW010000271.1 GCA_937916505.1 uncultured Verrucomicrobiales bacterium
ACTAGCCGCCCATTGGCCTTGAGCCACCAAAATTTTCAAGGCTTGGCCGAGAATCAGAGCTTGATCAATTCGCCCGAATTCCTGGCAGACACCAGGCAGGCATCGAGAACACGCTGGGTTTTGAGCGAAATTTCAGGCCAGAATCCATCGGGAGATCCACTTAAAGCCAGCTTGGCGAAGGTTCGAAACAACTTGGTCTCCTGCGCATCTTGCGAATTGTTGGCCTCCTCTTCAACGACATGACTGCGCTGATGATTCTCCATTGTGAATCGGCAACCCTCTTGAACAAATTTGAGATTTGAAACTTCAAAACCAAGATTTCCGCCGGGAAACGGCAGGACAAAATCATCAACCCGCAGATGCCCCTTTGTTCCACTGACATGCAACCACTGTTGGTTTTCTGTCAGAAAGGAGTTGTAAAAGGTCGCAGAGACTCCGTTGGCAAAGAAGAGCTCCGCGCTAAGCTCCGTTGGCACCGAATTGGGACTGTTTTCAGGTGAAGCCGTCGAAAGCATGGTAGCCCGAAGTGAAACCGGCATCTCGTAATTCATCACAAACAAGATCGCCCGGATCGTGTACCAACCCAGATCACCAAGGGCCCCTGCCGGTTCCAGATCACTGTTGCTACGTATATTATCGCCAAAAAAATCCGGAGGAGCGCAAAACGAAAACGCCGAGGCGATTCGCTTGATCGTTCCCACATTCCCCGGATCATCGAGCGCCTCCCTGAGTTCGGGCATGCGGTCACTGTGCATGTACATCACCCCATCCATGAACTGAACGTTGTTTTCCTCACAAGCATCAGTCATCCCCTTCAACGTTTCATAATCCACTGCACAGGGTTTCTCGCACATCACATGCTTGCCTGCCTTTGCGGCCTTGATCACCCATTCCTCCCTCAATCCGGTGGGCAGTGGCACATAGACCGCATCCACATCATCAGCAGTCACGATCTCGTCATAGCCACCAATTGCCCGGGGAGCATCCGGAAAAGGAACCTCGGCCTGACACTCGTCAATAAAGCACTGCGCCTTTGCGGCATCCCTGCTGGCGACGGCAGTCACCACTCCGTTTCCCGAGTTCTTGATCGCTTCCCAATTCTTGCGGGCGATGTTTGCAGATCCCAAAATTCCCCAACGTAATGTCTCTCGCATGAAGATGAAATACACAAAACACCCCGCCGAACACAAGCCGACTCAACGCAATCCTTGCTCAAATGCAAAAATGGAAGCTTCTCACCGGATCATTTAGGAGGTAAGTCGCCCTCTCCTTACATTCATACACCTATGCGGTATCCCTTCGCGCTCGCCCTTTCCATCTTCCTCATTCCAACTTCGGCTCTCCTTGCTGATCCGGCCCCCCCTAAAAGCGACGGAAAATCCAGCCCCGTGGAAAATCCTCCCGCAAAGGCGGCCGAAAAATCCGGGGACAAAGCGGATTCCGGGGAGAAATCGGAGAAAGGCAGGGGTAAGAAAAAGAAACGCAGCCCGAAGCTGCCAATCTCCGCACCGGACTATGCACAGTGGGAGCGTCTCGACCCGGCAAACCGCAAGCTCTCTCCAAACGGGCAGTGGCTCATCTATGGAGTCACTCGTGTTGATGAGGAAAGCACCCTGCATCTGCACAAGTTGAACGGGAGGAAGAAGCCGAAACCCACCACTTTCAAACAAGGCCAAAGCCCCCTCTTTTCAAACGACAGCGCATGGCTCTCCGTCACGATCGGTAAAGACCCTACTGACAAAAAGAAAACACCCCCGGCCCCGGGCTCCACCATTCATCTCCGTCACCTTGTGGATGGAAAAACCACTCAATTCAGCAAGGTCAAATCACTCACTTTTAGTGACGACAGTCGCTTTGCCGCAATCGAGATCGCAGGAGATTCTGCGGACAAGAACGCGCTGATTATCCGGAATCTCAAGAATGGGAACGACACCACTTTCGGCAATGTCACCCGATTCGCCTGGAGTGACATCGGTGCCCACCTCGCCATGGTGATCGACTCTCCTTCCATCAGCAACTCCCTGCAACTCTTCGAGCCCGCCATTGGTTTTCTTCACACTCTCGAGTCCAGCAAGCAGGATTACACCAGCCTTCATTGGCGCAAGGACGCCTACGACCTCGCGGTCATGCGGGAGATGGAACATGCCAAAGACGAAGACGCCTCGCATGTCCTCCTTCATTGGAGAGACCTCAACCGGAACGACTCAAACAAGCAGACCTACGACCACACCAAGCAAAAGAAATTCCCCAAGGAAATGCACATCCCTTCTGGTGGCCTCACTTTCTCAAAAGACGGCAAAGCCATCTACTGCGACCTCAAAGAGTGGGATAAAAAACCAAAAGCCCTTGAACCAAAGAAAAAGAAGGAACCGAAGAAGAAAGAGGACCCAAAAAAGAAAGAAGTCGAGCCCGCGATGCCGAAGGATCTAAATGCCTCATTGCATGAAGCCTGGGATTTCCCTTCCGAAGAAAAACCAAAGAAAACTCTCCGCGAAACGATCAAGGAAAAATCCAATGTCGAAGTTTGGCACACCAAGGACACGGAAATCATGCCCCTTCAGAAGCGACTTGGCGGCGCCCGCAAAAACCCCAAACTCCGCGCTGTCTGGTGGCCCGGACAAGGCTCGCTCATCCAGCTCGCCACCGATCTCACCGAGCGGGTCAGCATCACCCGCAACGGAAAACT
Organism: uncultured Verrucomicrobiales bacterium; assembly: GCA_937916505.1. Taxonomy (GTDB): domain Bacteria; phylum Verrucomicrobiota; class Verrucomicrobiia; order Verrucomicrobiales; family Akkermansiaceae; genus SW10. The sequence goes on from CALFSW010000271.1 coordinate 2,687, forward strand.
TGCCATCGGCTTCGACGCCACTCCTCATGATCAAACGGCAATGTTCGGGCCCCGCCTGCTCGACGTCCACGCGATCAACACCAGCACCGGAAAACGCAAACGCATCCTCGAAGGAATAAAATACACCCTCTCCACCAGCCCCGATGGCCGATATCTCCTATTCCTCCGCGAGGGCCATGTTTGGTCATATAATCTGAAGTCCGGCCAACAAACCGCTTTGACCGAAGCTCTCGAGACCAACTTCACCAACCAGGAAGACGACACTCTTGCGGTCGAAAAGCGGCCCTACGGGACAGGCTTCTGGCTCAAGGATAGCTCCGGAATCCTCCTCTACGACCGCTTTGATATCTGGCTCATTGCGCCTGATGGCTCCAAAGCCAAAAAACTCACCAACGGCAATGAGGAAATGATCCGCCATCGTATTTCCAAAGCCAGTTTCTCTCCGGATGACGATGGGCTCATCAATCCCAAAAAGCCCCTCTACATCGCACTTTACGGCGAAAACAATAAGAAATCAGGCTACGCACGGCTCCCCTCCGTTTCCAAACCCGGAAAATTGCACCCCCTCCTATGGGAAGACAAGTCCATCATGTTTCTCACCCGGGCCCGCGATGCCAACTCCTTCATCTTCACCAAGGAAGCGGCGAACGACTCACCCGACCTCTTCGTTTCCGGCCCCGACCTCTCCAAGGCGAAACAAATCTCAAAAACCAACGCCTTCCAGAAAAAATTCCGTTGGGGCCGTTCCGAGCTGATCGATTTTAAAAACGAACACGGCGTCGAATTACAAGGCTCCCTTCGCTACCCTGCCAACTACAAGGCGGGGAAAAAATACCCCATGATCGTCTACATTTACGAAAAGCGATCACAGGACCTACACCGCTACAACGTCCCCACCGAAAAGCACCCCTACAATCCCGCCGTTTTCTCTGCCGAAGGATACTTCGTTTTCCAGCCCGACATCGTCTACCGTCCACAGGAACCCGGCATCTCCGCCCTCGAGTGTGTTGTGCCCGCCGTCAGGGAAGTCATCAGAACCGGCATGATCGATGAGAAAAAGATCGGCCTTGTCGGCCACTCCTGGGGAGCCTATCAGACCGCCTTCATCGTCACCCGTAGCGATCTATTCGCCGCTGGAGTCGCCGGAGCACCATTGACGAACATGATGAGTATGTCGGTGAGTGTTTATTGGAACTCCGGACAAACCAATGCCGCCATCTTCACCCAATCCCAGGGCCGGATGGACAAGCCCTTCTGGCGTGACGTCGACACCTACGTCCGGAACTCCCCCATCCACGGGCTCGACACCCTCAACACGCCCTTGCTCATCGCCTTCGGAGACAAGGACGGCGCCGTTGACTGGGGTCAGGGAGTCCAAATGTACAACGCCGCCCGCTGGGCCGGAAAAGACAATATGGTGATGCTCGTCTACCCCGGCGAAAACCATGGCCTCCGCAAACCCGAAAACATGGTGGACTACCACTACCGCGTCAGAGAGTGGTTCGATACTCATGTAAAAGGGCAGGATGCGCCGCAATGGATCACCGAAGGCAAATCGTATCTCGAGCGCCAAGAGGAAAAGGAAAGCAAGAAGGACGATAAACCAGATGAAAAGGAAGTGAAGAAAGTCGAAACCGCCCCCCCTTCAAAGGTTGTCAAAAAAGCCCGGCCCAAAGCTGCGGGAAAAAGGCAGAAACGGGGCCAGCGATAACGAGAGCGCTCCAACTTCATCGTCCGGATTGAAGGGGCAAGAACCCCAATCAAAATCGCAAAGCACGTTTCGAGCACGCCGTGGCAGTTGTTTTCAATCCCCCGGTGGGAGCGGAGGCAGTCCCGTCGCAATTTTTTTCACTTCGGATGGCAGGCGACCGGGGCAGAAGCGTTTTGTGATCCCACTCCGGGGTTGAGATCACGCAGCGAAACGTCAAAGTGATCGATGACTTCATCGCCCGGTTCCCGGTCTAAAAAATATATCTTCGCTAATTGTTTGCGAACTGTCCTAAAAGAACATGCAATCATGCCATGATCCGTAGGCTCAAAAATCTCCCAAAACCCATCCGCGTCGGCCTCGTCGGAGCAGGTTGTATGGGAAGGGGCATTGCACACCAGATTTCAATCACACCGGGCATTTCTTTGGAATGGATTACTGCCAAAAATTCCAAAAACGCTCAGAAACTCGCCGCTTTGGTCAATGCCAATTCCTACGGCAACGACACTCACCGCTTGCTCCGGGAAAATCCCGTCGATGTCTTTGTGGAAGCGACCGACAGCATTTGGGCCGCTTATCAGTATTGCGAAACCGCGCTGAAAAACAATGCTCACGTCGTCCTCATGAACGCTCAAGTCGACCTCGTTTTCGGCCCGCAGCTCTGCCATCTTGCCGATTCGAAAAATCTCATCGTCACCTCCGATGCCGGTGATCAACACGGGGTTCTCGCCACCATGATCCAGGAAATCCAGCTCTGGGGCTTCGACATCATCCAGGCAGGAAACGTCAAAGGATTCCTCAACCGTCATGCCAATTCCGCAGAACTCATCGATGAGGCTGCCAAACGAAACCTTTCTCCCATCCAATGCTGCGCATTCACCGACGGGACCAAACTCAACATCGAAATGGCCGTCCTCGCCAACGCTTTCAAACTCGTTCCTACCAGAACAGGAATGACCGGCCCGGCCATCAGCCACGTGGATCAGGCAATCCAGGCCTTTGACTTGAAAGGGATCCCGGAAAACACTGCTACCGTTGATTACCTCCTCGGCTCCGAGCCCAGTGGCGGTGTTTATGTCATCGCCAGGTGCGAAAACCCCATCCAAACGCCCTATCTTGAATACTACAAAATCGGCAAGGGCCCTTACTACCTTTTCAAGCGCGATTACCACCTCTGCCATGTCGAAACCACCACCGCCATTGCCCGGATCATGCTGCACCAGGAGCCCACTCTCCAACCCTGGGCCGGCCGTATTACCGACGTTTACGCCTTCGCAAAAACCGCTATCCCC
>CALFSW010000272.1 GCA_937916505.1 uncultured Verrucomicrobiales bacterium
TTAGAAGAAAAACCCCACTGTTTTCCACTAAATTCTTGGTAAAGTTCACGGGCATTCTCACCACGGGATTGTTCAAGGTCCGGATTTCCACCGTGATTTAATAACTCTATGACTATTTCGTCATTCCCTAGGACAGCTGCTAACTGGAGGGGGGTAGATCTTTGCCATTTAGCTGGATGATTGGGGTTAGCGCCATGCTGGCAAAGGCTACGAACAGTTTCGAGGTTACCTGTTCGGACTGCGTAGTGTAAGGGAGTTTGCCCCGTCAAATCCGTGCTGTCTATGCGCAATCCTTCGTTGAGTAGCTTGTCAATGATTGTGCTCGCCGTTCCGGTTGGCGCCTGCAATGATGTGTCCCTAGGAAAGGTTGCTGCGCAAAGGTGCAGGGAATTCCTGCCATCTGCACGCCGAATTGAGACTGCGTCACCGGGATGTTGATTGATGAATTGTTCGACCTCATTTGGCTTTTTCCACAATGCATATTGGGTAAGCTTGTAGTTCGTATCTCGTTCGATGGTATTAGCCAGGTAGCACACCAAGAGACCTATTAGGCCAGCAAAGATTAACTTTGGCTTTATAATTTTTTTAAGCTCATTTGTCTCTTTGGCCAAATTCAGGGAATGTTTCTTACCGTTGAGCACTACACCGACTGCCGTAGACCTAACCAAGAAGTGGTAGCTGACTAAGCATATCACAGTCGAGACGAAAAGGATTCCCAGAAAGCCCAATATTGGAGATTCTATGGAGTCACTGAAAATATAGTGGTAAAGAATGAACTGAAGTGGGAAGTGTATAATATAAGCCCAATATGAGCTTTGAGAGATGTACTGCCAGATCGGATTTCTGCCATTCAAGAAACTCTTAAATAAATAGATAAATGCAAAAACTGTGAACCATGTGGTGTACGACTTGAGGAAGGAAAAGGCATGCCATCGGAAATCGCCTCTCGTGAAACCAGTAAAATTGTACGAATTACTCAGGAATGGGAATGACCATTCTATCTGTCCATCTGTTGTAGTGCCTTTAAATAAACTCCAGTCTTGCCTTAAAATCTCTACTGGCGCACTCAACTGCAATAGGCTGACACTTGAGATAACGACAGCTAATCCAATCACTAGTGGAATTAGGTTGGCACGGACGTTTTGGAGAGCGTTATCTAAAATTGTTGGGGAACGAAAAATAAAGATACCGATGAAATAGAACCACCCGTAATAAATGACGATATTTAGAGGCGAACCAATATTGGGAACATCAGCCCAGGGAGGGCACAGCAATAGCGTGATATACGATACTAATATCATAACGAAGACACCAAACCGTTTTTCAAATATAGCTTGGATTGCGACTGTGATATTTGCAACTGGCGCAAATCTGGTGCTGATCCATGATAGAATAGCTTGGGCCGTAATAAAAAGTATTAGTAGTTGAAGGAACCAAAGGTGTTGAAACCATTGGCCTACGGGGAATTCGTAGCGGACTATTGTTAGAGGGTCAAGGAGGTGTTTGAAATAGAGTGCCCAAAATCCCTCGCCGCCACTGGAAAACATCTGGATATTAATAGCAGACCAACATGGCTGAAGGAGAAAAAAGCAGCATATGAATGGCACAAAAATTCGAATTGTTCGATTACGAATCAGTTGCGTTAGACCTTTCCTGGTCGAGTAGAGGCATGCAAAGAATCCCGCAACTAAAAAGAATAATTCCATTCTGAAGACATGAATCATCTCTACTGTGAGATGCAGAATATTGGAATTTTCGAAGTGTAACTTATTAGCGGGTAGCGGCCAGCTATTGTAAAAAACTGCAGCATGGATCACAAGGCCGAGGAACATGGCGACAGCGCGGAGATTATCCATATAGTGGATCCGTAAGTCCCAAGGGTCTACTGAGTTGCGTGGATTTGATTGGTGGGTGTCGGACATAAAGCGATTGTTGTTATAATCTATGAAAAGGGAATTTAAGTGAAGTTTAGACCGATTGTCTTTTATTGCTTTGTGAAAACAGTCTCAGTACCGTCGCTGTCAATCATGCGGAACTTGGAGGATCCGGCTGTGAATTTCCAAGTCATGTTTCCTGATTCGTTGGAAGCTTCCCACGTGTTTTGCGTCAGTTTTTTCCAAAAAAACTTCGATTCTCCTCCGCCTCCCCATACACACCAGTTCGTGATCTGATTCCTGCCCTGATCCCATCCAAGAGAACCATTGAGGGTCCAAATTGGCTTGCCGTCAGGACCGAAAGCGGTTTGCTGATTATTTAAAAAATTCTTTTCAGGACTCCAATCAAAGACCCAACGCCTTACTCCTTTGTCGTCTTTTGCTTCCCAAACTCCAACTAAAGCAGCGAGCTCATCCATTAAGGGTTGTTTGCTGGCCATGGAGCGCTGAACGCGGTTGTTATCGATTTCCCAGGTGCGGCCGCCAGTTTCTTCGGTGTAGCGAAAAGAATCGGGTCCATTTTTGGTTAGACTCAATTTGCCCTCGGATTTTTCCCCGTTCATTGCGACTCTTTTTGAAGTGCCCTTCAATTCGGCTGGTGAAGTGACCTTGTAGCGCAATTCGATACGGCCCTGACCAGGGTCAAACCAGTTTTCAACAAATTCGTTGGTAGCCGCGTCCCAACTGCCTATCCCCGTAGAGTTGTCAGAGTCGCTGCGAAAAGTCATGAGTAGACAGGTGCCGCCACTAGCCCAACGAGCTGAATAATTACCCGTAACAGGTTCCCCGTTACGGGTGGCGCTGAAATTCCAGTCTCCTACCAGGAACTGCATTTCCTTCTTTATAGATTCTGGAATTTCTCCACCATCTTGTCCCGCTAAATCAAGAATTGACAAGCCAGCCACCAATGATGCGCACACCACTGTCATATAATATTGTTTGTAATTAATTTTCATAGTTTCGATACGTAAGAAGCTCCTGACTGCTAGGAAATTGCTTTTGGGGTGGCGCGCCTTAGGGCGTCGTTGAAGGGATCGGAGAGGGGGAGAAAGGGGGTTGCGGGGGGAAGAGGGGCTGAGATGGTGGGTTGGTTTGGCGGTTGTCGGGATTTCCACCTTCGCCGAGGCTTCGGCGGACAGGTCGGCAGGAAAAGCCCCCGGTCCATGCCGTATTTCACTGGAACCGGGAGATTCAAGCACGAAATTCATGATCAAAGAACGTAGATTCCCAGCCCGCGTTGCCAAGATCTTTTTTGGCAGCGGTTTTTTTGCTGGCTTCTGAGACACTTGACTCTCAGGAGTCGTCGAGGATCTATTTCTTGATGGCCTGCCAGAGTGGCACGATGGTCCGCGAGGACCGATGGAGGCACGATCAATGTCTACGATGCCGAGGGAAAGCTCTTCAAGATCATCGAGATCGCGACCGATGAATCCGGCGAAGATGGTCTTGTGCTTCCTTCGGTGTGATTTTTGGAATGGTGTTTTTCTTACCGTGCAACACACCGTGCAATAGAACCTGCTAAAACCCGCATTTAGCGACGTTTTGACCGAGTCTAAAAACCAAAAAAAACGCTGTAACCCTTGGAGTTACAGCGTTTTATGGGGAAGCTAGAATGGTGCTCGACGCTGGATTTGAACCAGCGACCCCCACAATGTCAATGTGGTGCTCTACCCCTGAGCTAGCCGAGCGGCGGGCGAAAACTAGGAGGAGTGGCGCGGTCTGGCAACTGGAAAATGAAGTTTTTGGGGCAAAAAGGTGTCACTCGGGTCGGGAGCGCCCGGCCTTGATCAAGGCCGTGAGCCCGGCTTTGAGCTTTGCCGCAATTCCCGGATGATTTTTGATGACGTTTCTTTTCTCGCCCGGATCTTTTGAGAGGTCGTAGAGCTGGAATTCAGGGACCTTGTTGTTGGTGAGTTTTTTTCCAACAACGGTATTACGCGCCGAGCCTTTGGGGTGCTTGGTGAGTTTCCAATTGTCCTTACGGAATCCGAATTTTCCCCGCCCTCCGTTGTCCTGTTGGATGAGGTGATCCCGGCCTTTGGCATCGGGCTTGCCGAGGATGGCGGCTGAGACGTCAAAGCTGTCGGTGCAGGCATCTTTGGGGAGGGTGACACCGGTAAGAGCTGCGAGGCTGGCGGCGAGGTCGACGGTGCAGACCATCTTGTCGGATTTACCGGCGGGAATTTTACCTTTCCAGTAGGTGATGAAGGGGGTGCGGGTTCCGCCTTCGTAGATACTGTACTTCCCGCCTTTGTATGGCCCGGCGGCTTTGTGGGAGCCGAGTTTTTCGAGAGCTTCGTCTTTGTAGCCATCGTCCATTACGGGGCCGTTGTCGGAGCAAAAGACGATGAGAGTATTCTCGGTGAGCTTGAGTCGATCGAGGGTCTTCATGATTTCGCCTACAGTCCAATCGAGGGCGACAATGGAGTCGGCGCGGAAGCCATGAGGAGTGACGCCTTGAAATCTCTCGTGGGGGATGCGGGGAACGTGGAGGTCGTGGGAGGCGTAGAAGAGAAAAAAGGGTTTGTCTTTATTCCGCTCAATGAAGGCATTGGATTTTTCGACCCACTTGTCGGCGAGGTCTTCGTCGCGAAAGCGGGCCTTTGTCCCTCCGGTGTAGAATCCGATACGGGAAATGCCGTTGTGGATGGTGGAGTTGTGGCCGTGGGACCAGTCCATCTTGAGTGAGTCGCGGTGGGTGACTCCGGTGGGGTGGTCGGGGGAGGGTTTTTTCATGCCCACCCAGAGGGGGTCTTTGGGATCGAGGTTGAGGACCCGGCTTTCAGTGACGTAGACTTGTGGAACCCGGTCGTTGGTTGTGGGGAGAAGGAAGTGGTGGTCGAAGCCGATCTCGCGAGGTCCGGGATTGAGTTCGCCATTCCAATCGGGGCCCTTGCCTTTTTCTCCGAGTCCGAGGTGCCATTTTCCAACGACACCGGTTTGGTAGCCGGCTTTTTTCATGAGGTCGGGAAGAGTGACGGTGTCCTTGTCGATGATGAGGTGTCCGTTGGGGGGGGCAATGCCGGTGCCTTTGGTGCGGAAGGCATAGGAGCCAGTGAGGAAAGAGTAGCGGGTGGGGGTGCAGGTGGAAGCCGAGCAGTAGCCGCTGGTAAAGAGTTGACCTCCTCCGGCTAGCTTGTCGATGTGAGGTGTCTTGAAGGTCGTGGCACCGTAGCAGGAGAGATCGCCATACCCGAGATCATCGGCCATGATGATGATGATGTTTGGCTTTTCGGGGGCGGCGGTCGCAGCGAGGACAAGCGAGCCAACGAGTGCAGGGAAGGTTAAATTTTTAACAATCATATGATGGGAGGTTTATCGTAATGTCATTGAGTGAAAAGACAAAAGGGACACCCCGCGAGGAGGTGTCCCTTGGAAATGGTTCGGTAAAGAACGGGTCGCTTACTTCCGCTTTGCAGCGGTTTTCTTTTTAGCTGCTTTTTTGGCAACCTTTTTCTTGGCGGCTTTTTTAGCGACTTTCTTTTTAGCCGCTTTTTTGACAACCTTTTTCTTGGCGGCTTTTTTAGCGACTTTTTTCTTAGCCGCTTTTTTGGCAACCTTTTTCTTGGCGGCTTTTTTAGCGACTTTCTTTTTAACCGCTTTTTTAGCGACCTTTTTCTTGGCGGCTTTTTTGGCGACTTTCTTTTTAACCGCTTTTTTAGCGACTTTTTTCTTAGCCGCTTTTTTGGCGACTTTCTTCATAGCCGCCTTTTTGGCAGGCTTGCGTGCAGCTTTTTTCGCAGCTTTTTTCGCAGC
>CALFSW010000273.1 GCA_937916505.1 uncultured Verrucomicrobiales bacterium
ATTCAAGGATTTTTTACCGGGGCGTCGGTCCGGCCGGGTTTGAGGGGGTCCAAATTCCTCACTGAGAGACGGGACCGGTTCGGCTTTGCTCGCCGCGACCAGAGCGGGGGAAGGTGTCTTCGGCTTCGCCTCGCTCCAGGTCCGGTATTTCGGTTTTGCCGCAGGCGGGGCGTCGTCGAGTTGGGGAAGGAGCCAGTTCAGTCCGTCAAGATTGTCGAGGAGGCGGCCTTCGGCGTCTTCGTTGGTGTGATTGAGAATGCCGACGGGCCCGCCGTAGCCGCTCGCCCGGATCTGGCGGAGGACTTTCACGTCCTCGGTGCCGACGCCGAGCGGGAGGATCTTCCGGCCCTTTTTGTCGCCCTCGATATCCATGCCGTTCAGGTTGAAACAGAGCAGATGAGGTTTCATCAGCTCGATCGCAGCGGGGAGCCGGTCGAGATGGGAATGGCCGTGGTGAAGGTTGTAGACGATGCCGACGTTCTCCGTGCCGTGGGTCTTTTTCAGGTAGTCGCAAACGGCGGCCATGTTCTCCGGCTCGCCTGCCCAGCCGCCATGGTTGTAGATGCCGACCTGGCTTCCGAGCCCTTTCGCCTTTTCGAGAATGGGGAGAAGCCCCTCGGCGGCGTTTTTGATTTTTTCCTCCTGCGTTGCGCCCTGCTCTTTCATCATGATCCAGAGCTGCGGGCTGAGCTGGTATTTTTTGAAAAGGGCAAAGGCCTCCTCGTGCTGCGCCCAGAAGGCGAAGAACTCGATCCCGTGTTTCTGATAGGCGAGGATCTCGCGTTCGAACTCCGCGACGTGCTCCTGCCGCCAGTCATAGGCGATCTTCGTGAGACCCATCTTCGCGACCATCTCGGCCCGGGCCTCGGGGGAGCGCTTCTGCGCGTCAAAGGGGACGATGCACCAGGCCGCGAGGTTGGGTTTGTCGAAGAGATCGGCTCCCGTCAGCGGGGTGGTCAAGCTCGTAAGAAGCAGAAGGAAAAGGAAGAGAGGTTTCATCGGGTGGTCTGGTTCAGGATTAAATGATTAGGGTCGACTTTTGTTTTCGGTGAGGCTGGGAAATTCATCCGGGCGGGAGGGTGGCGCGGGTAGATCGGGTGTGCTATGAATGTTGCTGGCAGGATTGACCGCCAAGCCCCGTAAAGGGGCTGCAATTTCGCATAGAAGCACCATGTGGTCGGAGAAGATGGAGGGAAGCCAGAGAGATGCGATTTCCTTTTGCACGCGCGTCAACCGCACTGACTGAATCTCGATGCCCGGTGTGGCGCTGACGCGGAGCGTTTGCAATCCGGCGGGAACCATCAAGGTGCCAAGCTTCAGTGGCGCAAAGGACTTGTCCGGCACCTCCCAGCGCGGCACGAGGTCGGGGCGCGGGATTTCCGGCGGATGGTGCGCGGCGGTGAGGGTGGTTTCGATGACTTGCTCACCGGCCGTAACTTTGATCTTTCCGCCAGGCTCTCCGGCGGTGTGCATCGCGGTGACTTCATACGTTCCGGCCTGCGGCACTTCCAGATCCCATGTCATGGTGGCGGTTGCTGTGGGAAAGACAGCCCAGTCGTTGTCCCAGCCCTGCCCGAAAAACTTCGCTCCGCCTTCGAGTGTGGCGAAAGGGGCGAGCAACTCGGTTTCTTCGCCGAGGTTGATGGGAAAACGCTGCACCGTGCCCTGCGTGGAGGCAATGGCGTCGGCGAACCAGGCCTCGTAGGCCCTGGAAAGTGTCGCGGCGATCTCCGGCTGCTGCGCGGCGAGGTTGTTTTTTTCGCCGGGATCGCTCCGCAGGTCGAAGAGCATCTCCTGCTTGTTGTCATGCACCCAGCGGTGCGAGTCGCTGCGCACGGTGCCGGGGTATTTGGCGATGGGTGCGCCATTCTTGCCGCCGCGACCGCTGATCTCGAAGAGCAGTCGCTCGGGCCATTCCACTTCTTCGCCCCTAAGCAAGGGTGTCAGGCTTAGACCGTCGAGGGGTGGAGTCTCGGGCAAAGGCACTCCTGCGAGATCGAGCAGGGTGGGCAGCACATCGACATGCTGGGCGATCCGGGTCACACGCTTGCCGGCTTCCAATTTTCCCGGCCAGCGAATGAAGCAGGGCACACGCTGCCCACCCTCAAAGAGGCTGCCCTTGCCGCCCCGCATGCCTCCGTTGAAACGCGCCGTGTTCGGCCCGTTGTCGCTGAAGAACATGACGATGGTGTTCTCCGCGAGATCGAGCGCGTCGAGTTTCGCAAGGATCCGGCCCACGTTGGCATCGAGGTTCTCAATCATCGCGTAAACGGCTGCGGTCTTCGGCTCGAAGCCCAGGGCGCTGTATTTGGCAAACAGTTCCTCCGGCGCCTGCATGGGCGAGTGCGGGGCATTGAAGGGCACGTAGCAGAAGAACGGCTCCGACCGGTGCTTCTCGATGAAGGTCATCGCCGCGTCCGCGAGGACATCGGTGATGTAACCTTTCCGCGCTGCCGTGACACCATTGTGCTCCAGTGCGGGATCGAAGTAGTTCGAGAAAAAGCCGCCGTTGAAGCCGAAGAACTCATCAAAGCCCTGACCGCGAGCGATGGACGGATGATTGGCCCCGTTGTGCCATTTGCCGAAACAGCCGCTCACATAGCCCGCGGGTTTCAAGGCTTCCGCCAGCGTGATCTCGTCGCCGTGCATCACCTCCAGGCCCGAGGTCGTGTTCAGCACCCGTAATCGGACATGATGGCGACCGGTCAGCAAGGACGCCCGCGTCGGCGCGCAAACCGGGCTGACGTAGAATTGCTCCAGTTTTACGCTCTGGCTTTGGAGCGAGTCGAGCGCGGGCGTGGCGAGCTTGTCGTTGCCATGGCAACCGAGATCGCCCCAGCCCATGTCGTCGGCGAGGAGGAGGAGGATGTTCGGCGGCTGCGCGGATGCGGATTGCAGCCCTGCGAGCAGGACAAGGAAGAGGATGAAACGGGAGAGCGCGTGCATTATCAGGTTCCCGGGGTTTGGATTGGGCTGAGCCGAGAGCAGGCGAAGTCAGCAAAGGCTCTCAAAACGACCTCCGGCCGGTCGCGGTGCAGGTTGTGGCCGCAGCCGGCGAGGCTAACGCGCTGACAGTCGGAAATGGCGGCGACCAACGCCTCCGCATCCGCGTCAGTGAGCGCACCACCCGCAGAGGGATCGGCCTGAAGCAGGAGCGCGGGACAACGGACGCGGGAGAGCGCGCCCGGAAAATCATAGCCATCGAGCCAGCGGCCTTCGATGACGGGCGTGAGCACTTCGGGGTCGAGCTGACTGAGGCATTGCGCACTCCACGCCAGCGAGGCGCGGTCGCGCAGGTCTCCGAGCCGCTTGAAGCCTCCTCCGCTGATCGGGAGACGGATGTCCACGAGGGCGTCGGCGATTGCTTCCCTGCTGCCGCCCGCTTCTGCGGCTGCTCTCATGCCGATGAACTGTGCCTGCCACGCCGTGTCGGCAATGCGATTCCCCATCGTGTGAAAGGGCGGGTCTTCGAGGAGGATACCGCCCACCCGGTCACTGATAGGAATTCGCTTATTCAAGGATTTACTGACTGATAGGAATTCGCTTATTCAAGGATTTTTTACCGGGG
>CALFSW010000274.1 GCA_937916505.1 uncultured Verrucomicrobiales bacterium
AAAAGACCTCGGCATCGACGGCGAAATTTCCGCCGATCCCTATAAGCTTCTCCTCTACCAAAAAGGGGGCCATTTCAAACGCCATCGCGACACCGAAAAACTCGGCGACATGTTCGGCTCCCTCATCATTGCCCTTCCTTCCGCTCATGAAGGAGGAACGCTCAACATCAGCCACGAAGGCACGGACATCGCCATCAACTTCGGCGCCGAAGGAAGCTGGCGCGATATCCAATACGCCGCCTTCTTCGCCGACTGCGAACATGAAGTCCTCCCCGTTACCTCCGGAAATCGCCTCTGTCTCGTCTATAACCTCGCCTTGAAATCCGGCTCGAACTCCCAACTCAATGCCGCCATCTCCGCACAAGCCGCCACCCTGGTTCCTCACCTCAAATCACTCCATCAAGAGACGGAAGACAAACTCTGCGCCATTCTCCTCGATCACCAATACACCGAGAGTAATTTTTCCCTGCGCAGTCTAAAGAACCACGACAACGCCCGCGGACGTGCCCTCATGATGGCCGCTCATGAAGCCGGATTCATTCCCCACCTCGCCCTCGCCACCCTTTATCGAATGGGAGAAATTGATGTAGACTGGCAATACGGAAGGAGCCGATACGAAGACATCTCAGACGATGCCACCATGGGTGAAGTCTACGATGAAGGCCTCAGCATCTCCACCTGGCGCGATGCCGAAGACCGCCCGGTCGCACTCCGTGATTTTAAAATCCACACGGATCAACTCATCAGCACCGAAGAAATCGGTAGCGGAGAACCGCTCGAACAAGAAGCCGAGGGCTTCACCGGAAACGCCGGCTGCACCATGGAATACTGGTATCGCCACGCTGCCATCGTCCTCTGGCCAAAGGAGGCCCACGAAACCATCCTCACCCGCTACGACCTCACTGGCTGCTGTCAGCTTCTCCTGGAACAATCCCACCAAAAGACCCTCACCAAAAAGTCCCCCTTCATTCGCCTCGCTCACGCCGCCATCAAGGCCGTTTCTAAAAAAATCGTTTTCGCTGATAGTGACCACACTCGCAAGAATGAAGCCCAACACGCTTTCCCCCTCTTGGACGCCCTGCTCAAGGCTCAAATCGATGAACTCGACGAGGCCTGCTCCGAAATCCTCCTCCCGACGATTCTCCCGCTGACAGATGCCAAACGCATCACCACTCTCATCAAACGTTACGGTCCCGAGATCCTAAAAAGCTTGCCCGAAACCGCAGAACCGCAGACTCAATTCAACCTCCTTTCGGCCCTTTTGGCATTCCCTTCTCCGCCCGCAGAAACCGCCGCCGCCATCGCCCAACAAACGCCCGATCTCCTATGCCAAGATGACCCCATATCCCATTGGCGACTCCTTAATCACCCCTCCCATCTGACCTTGCCAATGCGCCTCCACATATCACTCGGAGCCTCATTTCTCATCACGGAAAAAGCGACTCGCGAAAAACTCTCCGAGGTTATCTTCGATGACCATTCCCTTGATCACCTCCGCACTGACTTAGCCGAAGCTCTGTCTTTGAAAACCCATACCCTGCATTTCAGCCACCCGAATTCTCTCTTCCCTGGTGTCCACCAACGCGCCCTCGCCATCCTCCAGGAAGAGATCAACACCCCACTCGAACCCTACCCCGATTGGTGGCGTCCCGTCCCCGAAGACTCCAATCGAATGAACCTGGAACTCCGCGACTTCATGGCCGATCGCACCGCCAAGGAATATCACTTCAAAGCCGTGCAAGCCGCTCGCAGCTCTCTCGAAAAGCAGATCAGTCATCATAAGCTCGACATCAATTTCCACACCGAGCGGAAAGGATCACCCCACACCCTCGTCTGCATCAAAACCAACGCCTCCTACAAACGCGCCGTCCAACGCCGAAAGGAAGACGCAATTCTTCTCAAAAAACTCAGCTTGATCACAGGATCTTAACCCTCTTCAAGTTCATCACGGAGCGCGAGGACGCTTTCACGAAGGCCATTAAGGAGCTCAAAGGTCATCTCGGTTACGAACTTGGCACTCACCGAAGCGCGGTCGATGAACGGAAGAACTTCACTCAAAAGGGCGATGGTTTTAGGAGCATTATCAAACGAATCTTCCTCGTCATCATAGTATACAAAGGCCCCCGCCATTTTGTCCTGAAGCTTGGTGAGATCGCGGTGGAGTTCCTTTTTTTGCTCCGAGTCATCAGCCGAGTTGATCACGAATTCCTGCACGATGAGAAAGCACTTCTCTTCAATTTCATGCGGCTCGGGATCATGATCAAGATATTCCTCAATGCGTTCGAGGTTCCCATCGAAATCCTCTCCTTCGACTCCGTGTTCTAAACGGGACTCATGAACCAAGCCCTTTTCTATCGCCGCTTCCTCCTCCGTCATGGTCCACCCCATCTCGACCAATTCAACTGTCATTCGATCACAATCGATCTCGATCTGTCCAAACTTCGTCGTAAACCATTCCAGCTCCAGAACCGGAGAGACTTTCATCTCAACCTTGTCATGTTCGGGAGTGAAAATCGTTTCCAGATATTCATCGGGCGGCATCACCGGAACTTTTTTCTTCCAGGAATAGCTAACCCGACCAATCGAGCCCTCACAGAGCGCTGGAATAAAGGGGCACTGCTCTCCAGGCAGACTCTCCATTCTCGCGTAAGGATTGGTAAAATTCCATAAACTCCCCGCCAGGTCACGAGAGGGATTTCCCTGGGGTGCCGGACAGAATTGTTTAGTTTGTCCATTGGAGGGCTTTGCGGCGTTGG
>CALFSW010000275.1 GCA_937916505.1 uncultured Verrucomicrobiales bacterium
GTGACGATGGCTCCGAGGCTGTGGCCGAGGTCTTTGCCATCGAGGGCGAGGCTTGTGGGGAGCTTGTCTTGATGGAGCGCGAGCCATTGGTTGAGGGCCGCGGCGAGGGTAGATGTGATCAATATCGACTTGCCCGCTGACGAGTTGCTGGAAGCTAATGGACCTGCCTGAATAGATACACTGTTGATTTTGTTCCTCCCAGAGTCGGTAGAGGAGAATCGCGTCGCGGGTGGGGGCGATACCGTTTTCTTCGAGATTTTTGGCAGCGAGTTCACGGGCTTTCTTAAATTCGTTATTTTTGTCGGTGTGGTCCTTGCGTTGTTTGGCTGACATTTTGAGGTCGCGGGCCATTTCGAGATGGATGCGATTTGGATGTCCGTGTTTGGCGATGACACCGTTGACGACTTTGCGGAGTTCATGGAGAGATCGAAGGACGAGGGGGTTGTTGACGTGGGGGAAGTTGGGGTCTTGGAGATCGGAGTTTGGATTGGTGAGCTGGGCGAGGAGGGGCAGCTTGTCCAAAGTCCGAGACGCTGATTCGTCGCGGCGTGTGTATCCGGCGAGGTGGAGGGCCGAATCTTTTTCAGTTTTACCAAGGTAGTTGAATCCGTTGCGAATATGGGGGAGTAGTTTTTCAAGGGCTTTGATGGAGAAGTTGCAGTAGCCAGAAGGGAGAGAGATGCGGAGAAGGAATTCGATTTGGGGTTCGGTGAGAGTGGGGATTTGTTGGAGGAGATCCTTTGTTTCGTCGTCGGTGCGCTGGATGACTTTTGACGCACCGGGTTCGGGCATAGTGAGGATTTGGACGATCTGGTTTTTCTGGTCGTCATTGAGTTTGGCCCAGTCGTTCTGGCCGAAGGCTTTGGCTAGTTTGAGTTCGGTGGAGAGTCCCCCAATGTTGTCGCGCTTGTTCACTTCGAGGTTGAAGGTGATTTGGCTGACGGCGGGACTGTCGGGGAGTTTTGCGATCTTACCCCTGAGGGTTTTTAGGGTGGGTTTTTGAGTGGAGGAAAGATATGTGAGGGCAACTTCGCGTTCGGCGGGAGCGAGTTTCCGTTCGGTTGGCTTTCCTTCGACAGAGTTATCAATGAGGCGGAGGTTATTGAGCTCTGAGAGCATGCGGAACTCTTGGAAGCGACGGTCGGCAATGGGAGCACGAAGCTCGTCTTTTTCGAGTTCGCATTTCCCGATGGAGCTGGTGGGCCAATAGACACGGCGTTGAAAGAAGGTGAGGTTTTCGAGTCCGAATTGCTGGAGAAGGGTTTCGTCTTTTTTACGAGGGATAGGCTTTACGACGATGGTGGGGTTTTTCTGTTTTCCGTGAGTTCCGTAGCGGAGGGAGTCTGTGAGTTCAGGGTGGTGCTTGCTTTGCTCCTCCCAGATGAGGGAGAATTCGTGGTGGAGCATGTCTCGCCGGATGTGGCGGGCGCGGAGGCGGATGAGATTGCCGTGGGTGCCGCCTTCGTTTTGCCGGAGGTGGTATAGGTAGTTTCCAAGAGTACGGTCGGAAGGATCGGGAAAGGTGGTATCAATGGTATTCTGGAGCGTTGTCATTGCGCCAAGCATGCCTTCGAGCTTCTTTTTGTCTTCGCCTTCTGCCGCATCGACTTCGGATTTACGGAGGGAGAGAAAGCCACGCCGCTGGTTGATGTGGAGAATAATGCGGGCAAGTTCGGCAAGAGAAATTCTTTCGCTGAGGGCGCGTGAACGGAGTTCGTAAACGTCGAGATCTTCCCAAGCTTGGTGTTCTTGTGGGATTGATGGAATCCAACCTAAAGAAGAAAGGATCTCGCGAATGAGTTCTTTGCGCTTCGCCTTGCGCATGATGCGGCGGCGTGCGCCACGGGCTTTGCGGCGTTCTTGGTTCAGATGGGTGTCTTTGCCAGTTCCGAATTTATCGATCCCAGCAGGGAATATGCGTACCCCGCTATCGATGAACTGGTTATCTTCGGAGATGACTGCCCAGCCGAGTGAGGCGACGCCCATGTCTAGTCCCAAAGTGTAATTCATTGATTGACTAAATCATTTAAAATGTCATTTTGACAACGGTAATTGATCACTGCTTGTTGTTCTTTTCGTAGCAATAATCAGATTTAGCGGGCCCTGCTCCACGGAGCATCCCGCCCTTTTTTTTGCTCTTCACGGGGTGCTTATGGTGACAGGTTTGACGTAACTTCCTGATTGAAAAAGGGTAAGGTTTCCCGGGCTTCTATTCAGACTTTGGTCAATTTCAGAATTTTTTTGTTTCGCTACGGATCAGACGCGAGGGGCCACCGTTGGTGCTTGGCACCCTGCTGCCCAATTAAAAAGTCTCTCTGGCGTCATTACCATTTCGCGTCAAGCCCGACTTTTTATGCCGCAATTGAATTTTCGCCGTAAGCTCGCGCGACTTCCCGTGCTACGCCCGCCCCCCACAGGCAAGGGCACCCGCTCCCGCCCCAGATTCTCCCGCTAGTGTCACAACCTCCCCGCAGGCGCGTGCGTAGGAGGGTGAATGTCGACCAGCAATTACAGCAGGAATTTGCTTTTGGCGGGAGGGTTTTGAAGCTGCCTTTGGACCGGAGCGGAGGGGGGAGAAAGGGGGTTGCATATGGGGCAGTAAGAGCATGTCTGCCACCAATACTCAATCCACTCGATACCGGTCGTCACGCTGCTCATCTGGAGAATGATGCGGCATGCTGGAGGAGAGGGAGAGGAAAGGGGGGATTTATAGCTAGAATACGATTATCGATTTACCTCTACTGATCGGTTCGCTCTACCCTAAAGAATCCTGTTGGGTAATCCTGTTTGGAGTAAAGACGTTCGACAGCTCCTCCTTCGCCAACAATTTCATCTTCAATAACACTCCAATTCTGGCTATCAGTTGAGAATTCAATGGTGTAAGTCGCTCCCAACGCAGCATTAAACTTAACCTCAATAGCCGTCATGATTTCTACGAGGGCATCGGGGACGCTGTCTGCCGAGTTTGGATCGTAGGCAGTCTCAATTTCAAATAGATCGGTGAAGCCATCAGAATCGGTATCGATCTTATTAGGGTCTGTCTTGTGAAAAATCACCTCTTTACCGTCGATAAGACCATCCCCATCAGAGTCAGATCTGTCGGGATTTGTTCCGGTATTGGAATCGTTTATGTAAACTCCCGTATTTGTTTCTAC
>CALFSW010000276.1 GCA_937916505.1 uncultured Verrucomicrobiales bacterium
AAAATCCTCCCCGCCTTCACTCACCACTCCCGCGAACACTCCCGCAAAGCCCTCCTTATCAGGAAGATCCGGAAGCCGATCCCACTCTAATACATCTCCGGCCCATCCGGGAATTAGCATCATCAACCAAGTTATCAGCAACCCTCTCATCACAGCGCCCCCCCAACTTCCTGACCGACCCAATCAAACCATCCCATTCCATCCAGCTGCTTGCGCAACTCATCCACCTGCTCCTCGCTCGCTGGATCAATCGGCCTCCTCACCGGCCCGCAATCAATCCCCACCATCCGCATCATCACTTTCAATGAGGATCGCCCACAGGTTCCAAACATCGCCTGCAACATCTGCAAAGCCCGCCCCTGCCAAAGCCGGGCTTCCTCCAAATCACCACCCTCGACGGCTTCTCTCACCCGATCATAAATCGGCGCGGCATAATTATAGGTGCTCCCCACAGCGGACCGAAACCCCTGCGCCACCGACATCAAATACGCCTCGTCCGAGCCCGCCAGAAACTCCATCTCAGGAGCCACCTTTTCCAACAAAGGCAGATTGTAGAGCGTCCCTCCGTCCGAATACTTAATCCCGCAAAAGGTCGAAAGCTTCTCACTCGCGCACGCGGTCAATTTCATTGGATCAATTGTCACACCCGATAAAAATGGTATATGGTAATAGTAGAAAGGCGTCCGCGGAGCAGCTTCCGTAATCGGCAACAAACCCTCCACCAATTCCTTCTCACCACTGACTTTAAAGTATCCTGTCGGCGTGGCCGAAACCGCATCCGCTCCAATTGATTCCGCATGCCCAGCCAACTCTGCTGAGGCCCTCAGACTATTATGTCCAACTTGCACAAAGGTTTTCATTCTCCCTTTCGCGACGCCCACATAGGCCTCTGCCACCGCCCGCCTCTCCTCGTCAGTCAGTGACATTCCCTCTCCCGTGCTTCCGGCAATATAGATCCCCGTGATTCCAATTTTCTCCAAATGGTCCACCACCCCCGGAACAACCTCCAGATTCAGATTTCCACTTCCATCCATCGGTGTCACCACCGCTGCCACCAGCCCTTTCATTTCTAACGGTTTCATTTCAAAAATTCACACTCTCCGGTTCAGTTTCCATAACAGGGCACGATCCTACCGATCCCCTAACAATTCCTTCATCAGGAAACACCCACAGGCGTTCCTTCCCATCCGGAGCCACCAGTCGGGAAATACCCGGGCAATTCCGATGAGTCGCATAGCCCTCTGGGAGAACCCCGTCGATCCGCTTCCAGATCAAACCACCGTCGTCACTCCGTGCCGTCGGTCCGGCCTCTCCGCCGTGATCGATACACCAGACACAAAACATCGTCTTCCGGTCCGGCATCAACAAAGTTGTAGGATGGCCCTGGTAAACCTTCTCGGTTCCCTCCGCGATCACGACCTGACGCGCTACCGCCTGGGAGACGTCAGGCAGCGGAATCACTTCGACCCTCCCTCCAGAGGAAGCTTCAGGAAATACAACTCCGTAATCCCCTCATACAAGACCCCCACGTGACTCTCACCAATCGGTGCCAGACAGGAATAGCCGTTACCCAATCGGGAATCATAGACAGAGTGCCATTTCTCCGGCCAGGTCATGCCATCATCTTCTGAGATCTTAATCGTCAAATCTGACCGTCCCCTCCTGGTGTTCGGGTTCGAGAACACCAATCTGTCGCCCATCCGGAGCAAACCCGCCATGCACACCGGCTCGATCAATGCCTTGCGGTCTGTCGCGTGCATCTCCCAGGTCTCCCCAAGATCTTGACTGACTCCCACGGTCCGGGCTCCACCACGGTTGTCCCGGCAATTCAACATCAGGGAGCCATCCTGCAATTCAACAACCTGGGCCTCGGTGGTATTCGATTTGATCCCCGTCCCGACCTGCCAGGTTCCCCCTTGATCCTTACTGTAGAGAATCGTCGAAAAGGGCGTCCCCTTCTTCCGTCCGTTCGCATCCTTGTCACCATCCTGATACTGTGCCGCGAAAATCAAAGTCCCATCCTTCATCGTAATTCCCGCGCCCGGACCCTGCAGCAAAAAATGCCACTCCGGTTTCTTCACTTGCCGGGTGATATTCCGCGGCTTCGACCAACTCACACCATCGTCATCACTCCAGACCATCATCAGTTGTCCCGTCTCCTCGGGTGACATGCCCTGCCCCGATCCATGCCACGATCGATCCCCATGACTCCAGGTGCCCACCACCCAAATTCGGCCACTCCTGCGATCCACCAGAACGGCCGGATCACCCACTCCGTCATAACGCCACTTGGGATCATCTCCCATATCCATGATCACCTGCATCTTTTCCCAGGTCTGCCCGCCATCCGTGCTTCGGCTCATCCCAACATCAATATCACCGGGCAGATCACCTCCACTCCGATATCTCACATCGTAGACCCCAATCAGGGTCCCCTTGTTTGTCGTCACCAGTCCCGGAATTCGATAGGCTTTCGAGCCATCATCGCCATGCATCCGCAAGGCATACCCAATCCGCTGACTCCCCTTGGGCGAGGTCACTTCCGGGACCATCTCAACGCCCTCGTCCAATTGCATGCCCAGGACACGGGCATCCACCACCCCTTCCTGACTGGCTCCCTCCTTCAATTCCACCGAGATCCAAAAAAACTGCTCTCCACTTTGCAAGCGCGCCTCCCCTTCACAAATCCAAATCCCATCCTTCTCTCCGGCCTCACCAAAAAGCGACCCCGTTCCGGCCCGTTTCACCTCGCCTCCGATCAACACCCGCACCGCTTTCACTGATTCCAAATCAGTCGTTCCCTTCAGATCGAACTTCAACGTCGTCACCGTCTTCGCGTCTCCCCGCCCTTTCGTCACCACCTGTAAGCCGACCACCGGATTTTCCTTCTTCCGAATCAACACCGGAATCACCGGCTGCACCGTCGTCACCTTCTCCA
>CALFSW010000277.1 GCA_937916505.1 uncultured Verrucomicrobiales bacterium
AACTCGCTCTGTTACCCTTTCTCATTGCCGGACTCCACGGCCAGGAAACCCACAACGTCCTCCCGCAGGCTGCTTCCGACTGGAAACAAGCCGGCCCCGGTTCCTTTACCCTCAACGAAAGCATCTCAACTGCCAAAGGCGGCATGGGACTTTGGTGGTATGGCAAGAAGGAGTTTAAAAATGCCTGCTTCGAGATCGAATTCATGGCACCGGAAGATGCCGACAACTCCGGTGTCTTTGTCCGCTTTCCTGACCCCGGAAATGACCCTTGGGTCGCCGTCAAACAGGGCTATGAAATCCAAATCTGCGGAAATGCCGCCGACAAGCTCAAGACCGGAGCCATTTACGATATCCAATCTGCCATCAACCCCGGCATGAAAGTTGGCGAGTGGAACACCTATAAAATCATCACCGCAGGCGACCAAATTGCGGTCATTCTCAATGGCAGGTTGATCAACGTCTTCGAATGTCAGGCCGGCCGCGGCGACGTCAGTGGATATTTCGGACTCCAAAACCACGATGACGGATCTCCCGTCCAGTTCCGCAACGTCAAGGTCCACGAACTGGCTTCCGGATCCCTCCTCCCGGCCATGAGCGAACTGGGAATCCCCCGCTCCGCTCTCACCGAGTATAATGCCACCAGCAACAAGAAGGAGAAGTGGTATCACCTCGCTGATCACGGCCCCGCCTTCTTCCAGACCTTCGGAGATTGGTTCAAAGGCAAGGAACGACGCGAATCCGCCCTCAAAGGCATCGCCCTCTCCTACTCCGCCCTCCCGAATCGCGTGGCCCTTTTCAATACCGAGAACCTTTCCCTGGTCTCCGCCACCGATAAAGGAGTCAACCTGATCAACACCCCTTGGGGAGGTGGTCACGGACGGGTCAATCAGTTGAACAACAAGGACTCCTACCTCTTCACCGCAGATGAAGGCTCCGTCTGGGCCGACGAGTCCGGCTCCTTCGAAGACAAACGTCCCCTCAAAGGCTACGGGAATCATTCCCACCTCGAGTTCAACGGATACTTCCGCAACGGCAACCAGGTCATCCTCGACTATGCGGTCAACGGAACCCGTATCCTCGATACCGTCAGCGATCACAACAACGGCCTCGTCCGCTACCTCGAAATCGCTCCTCACGACAAGGAACTCACGGTGCGTCTCCTGGATTCTTCCAGCGAGAAAAACTTTGCCCTGAAAACCTCGGTTTCTGATGGCGGAGCTAAAACCACCAACAACGACGGAACTCACTTTCTCCGTCTCGCGGCCTCCAACAAGACCACCAAGGTTGCCCTTCTCTACACCGGCAATCCGGCAGCAGAAGTTCCAGCTCCGGTGGCTCTCAGCCCAATGACCGAAGGCGGTGCCGGCATCTCGCCGGAAACCTTCGAAGTCGAAACCCAGGTCTCCGGTGGCGACTCCGCCTGGCTTGTCGATCAAGTCCCTCTTCCTCCGGCAATGGACAAGTCCCCCTATAAGGGCAAGGTCCGCATGTCCGACATCGATTTCTTTTCCGATGGCAACCGCGCTCTCCTTTCCACCTGGGACGGCGATATCTGGCTCCTCACCGGACTGAAGAACTTCAAGAAGCTCACCTGGAAACGTTACGCCACCGGCTTCTTCGAGCCCCTCGGCCTCAAGATCGTCAAAGATGTCCCGCACATCGCGGGTCGCGATGGCATCTACAAGACGTATGATCTCAATAACGACGGCGAAGCCGACAAATTCGAAATCTTCAACAACGACGTCTATCTCTCCAACAACTTCCACGAATTCCAGTTCGGCCTCGAAACCGACAAGGAAGGGAACTTCTACTTCGCCAAAGCCTCCCCTGTCCGCCCCGGTGGACGTGGCTTTGACAAAATCCTCCCTCACAACGGAGCATTCGTGAAGATCAGCGCAGACGGCGAGCGGCTCTACACCATCGGAACCGGCCTGCGTGCCCCCGGCGGCATCGGCGTCGGACCCAACGGAGAAATCACCAGCGGTGAGAACGAAGGGACCTGGCAACCGCGTTGTAAAATCAACTACTACGAGCCCGAGCGCGGCACCCCCTTCTTTGGGGTCGAAGACACCCGTCAGGGCAACGAAACCAAGTTCACCGAGCCCCTCTGCTACCTCCCAATGTCGGTTGACAACTCGGGTGGCGGTCAGATCTGGGTCGAAAAAGGTGCCAAAATCGGCATCGCGGAAGGGGAACTCATCCACCTTTCCTACGGACAATCCTCCATCTACCATGTCCTTCGCCAGAAGGTCTCCGACGGATTCTATCAAGGCGGAGTCGTGAAGCTTCCCGTGAAGCTCTCCTCTTCCGCCCAGCGTGCCGTCTTCCACCAGGACGGTTCCATGTATGTCGTGGGATTCCGCGGCTGGCAGACCAACGCTGCCAAAGAAGCAGGACTTCAGCGCATTCGTCGCAATGAGGAAGAAGCCAACCCGCTTCCCACCGCCATGGAAGTCACCAGGGAAGGCATCAAACTCACCTTCGACGTCGCCCTCGATGACGAACTCGCCTCCGATCCAACTTCCTTCACCGCAAAGCGCTGGAAGTATATTCGCGGGCCCCAGTATGGCTCCGGTCAATTCTCGGTCGATAATCCCGACGAAGCGGCTGAGAAAAATGCCATCAATAAGGAGTCCAAGAATCATCGTAAGCCTGACACCGTGAAAATCACGGCAGCCAAACTGGGCGCCGACAAAAAGTCCGTTCTCCTCACCGTTGAGGGACACAAGCCCAGTCAGCAGTTCAAGCTCGATTACGACCTCGAGTCCACCGCCGGCGACGAAATCATCGGCACCATCCACAGCACCATTCACAAGGTTCCTGGAAAATAACCAACCTTGTTCGCCCCTTTCAGAACGCCTTCGAGTCACGACTCGAAGGCGTTTTTTTTAAGGTCATAAGTGCTCCCGCTTTCGTTCACCTCTGCCCCGTTTTCCCCAAAACGATGTTCCGTCCTTTTTCTTTGCCCACTTTCAAAGCAAAGCTACATTCCCCCCAATGAGATTCACTTCACTCATCGCATTTTTCGGCCTCATTACTTCAGCTCAGGCCAGCCTTACCGCAACTTTTAAATCAGGAGACACCTCGGTCACCACACAAGTTGCTCTTCCAGCCCTTCTGGTCACCCAAGGTGAATCCCCCGGCACCGGGCTCGCTCCCGGCCCCTTCACTGCCGTCTACCAAGGCATCCTCTCCATCCCGAAGCGTTACCGCGCTTATTTCTCGGTCGAATCCCAAGGCACCGTCACCCTTAAGATCAACGGCGAAGACGTCACCTTCATCGAAGGAAAATCCGAACGCCTCCGCCTCAACCCCGGCGAGACACCCATCGAGATCGCCTACACCTCACCCGAAAATGGTTCCGGCTTCTTTCGCCTCTACTGGGAGGAACGTCGTGAATTTCCGCGCGAACCCATCCCCGCTTCAGCCTTCACTACCGGTGACAAAGCACCCCTCGACGCCGCCCACCTTTTTGCCAGCAACAACTGCATCCAATGCCACGCCCATGACTTCGGCAAATCAGCCATGCCCGAGCTCAAATACTCCGGCCCCAACCTCACCGGCATCGGCGACCGCACCAACGAAGCCTGGCTGACCCGCTGGATTGCCCAGCCGGAAAAACTCAAACCCACCACCACCATGCCCGCCATGGTCGATCACACCAAACCCGAAGGCGCGCAAGCCGCCGCCGACATCGGAGCCTACCTCGCCACGATGAGCTCGGGCAAACCAGCAACCAAGACCCCCGACCTGTCTCTCGCCCAAAAAGGCGGCGAACATTTTCACAAACTCGGCTGCATCGCCTGTCACTCAAAGCCCGATGCCGATGAACCCGATTACGAAAACGGCCGCGTCCCCCTCAACAACGTCGCCACCAAGTTCAAAGGTGACACTTTAATCGCCTTCCTCAAGAATCCCCAGGAGCATCACGAAGCGATCAAGATGCCCAACTTTCGCTTTTCGGACGAAGAAGCCTCCTCCCTCGCATCCTACCTCACCAAAACTTCCACCGGCGAACACACCCCGGATCCTTCCGAATTCCCTCCCGGCGATGCCGTTCGCGGAAAAACTCTTGTTGATTCCCTCAACTGCGCGGCTTGTCACGAAGGACTCGCTCCCTCCACCGCAAAATCACCCAACATCTACGACCTGAAAGACTGGTCAGCCAAAGGTTGCCTTGGCCCCGATGAAAAACGCGGAAAGGCCCCGCGCCTCAACCTCACTGTCGAAGAGAAAAAAGCGATCACTCCCGCTGTTCTCCCCTCGCTGAAACACGACACGGTCGAAGCTTACACCGACCGACAGATCGGAGCCCTCCATTGCGCCTCCTGCCACAATTACAACGGACAGGATCCACTCCTCTCCAAAACCCACGCCGAGACCAAATCCCTCCTCGATCACATCACTGCAACCGACGAGCGCCTCATCCAGTCACGCCCGCCGCTCACCCACATGGGTGCCATGCTCCATACCAGCTACATCGAAAATATGCTTCTCGGCCAGGTCGATCCCGGCCCGCGTCCGTGGCTCGAGATGCGCATGCCAGCCTTCCCGCTTCACGCCAAACACATGGCCCACGGACTCGGTCAACACCACGGCCTCGCCGTCTCCGAACCCTCCAGGGAAAAACCAGCCGATGATCAGGTCAAGATTGGCGAACAACTCGTCGGCATGACCGGCTACGCCTGCGTCACCTGCCACGCCATCAATGACAAACCCGCTCTCGCCGCCTTCGAGGTTCAGGGCATCAACTTTGGTCAGACCCACAACCGCCTCCGCCCCGGCTACTACCACCAGTGGATGTTTAATCCCGCCCGTCTCGTCCCCGATACCAAAATGCCCCGCTACACCAACCCGGATGACGGCACCGGCCTCCGTTCCGACATTCTCGAAGGTGACTCCCAAAAGCAATTTGAAGCCGTCCGCCGGTATATCCAATCGATCAGCAAGTAGCCCGAACGCGTCCTTCGACCTTTCAGAGGAAATACGTCGACCCAACCGGGTCCCGGCCTTCGGGCCACCGGAAGCCCCCCTCAAAAGCGCAAAATTCCTTGCTTTCCCTGCTTTTTCCCCTTAAGCCCGCCGTCCTTCTCCATTGCTGCCGTTCAACAACGAGGATTCAGAGAAGGTCCATGCGGCGAATCCTCAAAACATAGCGCCTTCGTGCTTTAACGGAGGACCCAAATATAATGATTAACGAACTCGTCAAAGAAATGGTCGAGGCTGGCGTCCACTACGGACACCAGACCAAGAAATGGAATCCAAAAATGAAGCCTTACCTCATGAAGGACAAAGGCGGCATTTACATCATCGACCTCGAAAAAACCGTTCAGTGTCTCGACAAAGCTTCCGATTTTCTTTCGGGACTCGCCGGCAAGAACAAGAAAATCCTTTTCGTCGGCTGCAAACGCCAGGCTCAGGACGCCGTCCGCGAGGCTGCCGAGGCGACCGGCCAATACTACGTCAACTACCGCTGGCTCGGTGGCACCCTCACCAACCTCACCACCATCCGCAACTCGGTGAAGCGTCTCAAGTATCTTGAGGACATCGAGCGCGCTCCTGAATACAAGGCCATGTCCAAGAAGGAGCTTTCCGCTCTTGGTCGTGAGAAGGACAAACTCCACCGCAACCTGAACGGGGTGCGTGACATGGAGAAGCAACCGGATGCCGTCGTCATCGTCGACACCGCCCGTGAGTCCATCGCCGTCGCTGAAGCCAAGCGCCTCAAGATCCCCATCATTGGAATCGTCGACACCAACGGAGACCCTTCCAAGCTTGAATACCCCATCCCTGGTAATGACGACGCCATGCGCTCCATTCGCATCGTCCTCCAGAACCTCGTCGACGGAATCGTTGTCGGAGCCAAAGGTTAATTTCCAAACAGACACTATTATGATCACCGCATCTCTCGTAAAAGAGCTCCGCGAAAGAACCGGAGTAGCCATGATGGAATGCAAGAACGCTCTCAAGGAAACCGAGGGTGATATCGATGCTGCCATCAAAATCCTCCGCGAACGAAGCGGAGCCAAAGCTGAGAAAAAAGCTTCCCGCGAAGCCAATGAAGGCATCGTTGCCGCTAAAATCGACGAGTCCGGCAAGTCCGGAATCCTCGTCGAGGTCAACTGCGAGACCGACTTCGTCGCCAAGAACGAAAACTTCCAGGGCTTCGTAAGAGAAATTGCCGACACCTTGCTCGCAGGCGACGCCGCCGACCTCGATTCGGCACTGGCATCGACCAAGAACGACGGAACCCTCGACGACTTTGTCAAAGGCAAGGTCCTCGAAATGGGCGAAAACCTCAAAGTCCGCCGCTTCGAACGCCTCACTCTTGAAGGGGAAGGCGCCGTCGCCTCCTACATCCACCTCGGTGGCAAGGTTGGCGTTCTCATCGAAGTGGGTGCTGAAAAAGCTGAAACCGCTTCTTCCGATGCCTTCAAGGATGTCGTCAAGGATCTCACCCTTCACATCGCGGCTACCTCACCAGCAGGTCTCAAGCGCGAAGACATCCCGGCCGACCTCGTCGAGTCCGAGAAAGAAATCTTCCGCAAGCAGATGGAAGGACAGGGCAAGCCTCCCGAAATCCTCGAGAAAATCATCGAAGGTAAGCTTGGTAAGTTTTACTCCGAGCGTTGCCTTCTTGAGCAAGGCTTTGTCAAAGACCCTGACACCGCCATCAAGGCCCTTCTTGAAGCAAAAGGAAAAGAACTCGGTGACACCATCACCGTGAACAGTTTCCGCCGCTTCGGCCTCGGCGAGTAAAACTTCACTCCACGATCCCGATCTCCTAAAAATCCGGCACCCGAAAGGGTTGCCGGATTTTTTTGAATTCGAAACAGAGTAATCGGGATTACTTCAACTCACGAACCTTCAGATGGCGCCAGGCGACATCAAAGGGCCCCTTGTTCCCGACTCCGTGAACCTGAAGGCCGATAAAGCCCTTCGGATAGGCCTTGAATTTTTCCTCGTCCACCAAATCCGAGATTTGCACGTCATTAATCCAAACCTGAATGCGGGGGCCTTTTGCGAGAATGCGGTATTTGTTCCACTCCCCATCCTTGAAGTGCTTGTGCGGCTTCAGAAGTTCCTTCGGCGTCATCCAACCTCCGCAGGCCTCGCCATAAATATAGCCTGACTCCGCACCATTGGCACCACTGGCCTCGATTTCGACCTGCGGACCATTGACCCGGCCTTCCGGAGTTCCGCCCTTTGTCTGCGAACGAATCATCACTCCCGAGTTCAGGCTATTGTGAACCTTCACCTCAAAGGTCAGTTCAAAGTCGCCATAGAGCTTGTCGGTGCAGAGAAAGGAATTGGGACTCCCCTTCACCGTCGTTCCCAGGATCGCCCCGTCCTTGACTTCGTAGGTGGCAGTCCCGTTGTTCTGCGTAAACCCGGTCAGATCCTTCCCATTAAAGAGATTGGTCCATCCTTCTTTCTTTTGATCATCTGCCTGGGCAGGAACAACGAGTGCAGCACACAGCCACAGAGCACTAATTAGCGTATTTTTCATAATCGGTCGTATCCTCATACGACCGGCCACTCCAAAAGCTTTCCGCTATTGCAGCAGGAAGGCCTCTTACAGATTTGCAGGCTCGTAGTGCGGATCATCATCAGCCATCTCGACAGTCACCAACTCACTGGCACTATCGATCATCTTCGCGCAGGAAGGGCTGAGATGACGGAGTCGGACTCTTTTCCCGGCTGACTTATAACGCTCGGTAATGGCATTCAAGACTTCAAGACTGGAGAAATCCGCGACGCGGGCATCCTTAAAATCAATGATCACCTCATCGGGGTCGTTCGAAGGCACCAATCGCTCGCCGAATTCGCGAACCGAACCGAAGTAGAGGACACCCTGTAGATTATAGATCCGGACTCCTTCCTGACTGTCATCACGACGCATGCGAACGTGTTTCGCGCTTTCCCATGCGAACACGAGGGCGGAAAGGATCACTCCCACGAAGACTGCAAGTGCAAGATTGTGCATGAAGACTGTGATGAGAGTCACCGCAAGAATCACGAAAATGTCATGGAAAGGAACCCTCCCCCAGGTTTTCAACGTCGACCACTCAAAGGTCCCGATCACCACCATAAACATCACCCCCACCAGCGCCGCTACCGGGATTTGAACAATCACCGGTCCGCCCACCATGATGAAAATCGCCAGTGCGAGTGCCGCAACAATTCCCGACCAACGACCGCGGCCGCCGGATTTGATGTTGATCAAGCTTTGCCCGATCATGGCACAACCACCCATTCCTCCGAAGAGGCCAGACAGGAAGTTTGCACTTCCCTGGGCAAGACACTCACGATTCCCGCTACCGCGGGTTTCGGTCATGTCATCAATCAGCTGGAGAGTCATCAGTGACTCGATAATTCCGACCATCGCGGCCGAAAACGCTGTCCCGACAATGAGAATCAAAGTCACCTTGTTCCAAACAATATCACCCGGCCATGCGAAGGGGGGAAAGCTTCCTTTCAGCTCTCCTGTCGGTGGCACACCATTGACTTTATCTCCACCCAAAAGGACATCTTCGATGGTCTTGGTATCGAAGAGATTAAAATAACTCGCGCCCCCAACTACCACGATGGCCACTAGAATCGAAGGCACCGCATTTGTGAGCTTCGGAAGAAATTGAATGATCGCCATCGTGACCGCCGCGAGAATGCACATCATCACTCTTTCATCGATAGGAAGCCACTCTCCAGAAGCATCCTTGAATGAGGCGAACTGGGACATCAGGATCACAATTGCGAGGCCATTCACAAACCCCATCATGACCGGATGTGGCACAAGTCGGACAAAGCGTCCCAACTTCCCTATTCCAAAAAGGATCTGGATCACCCCGGCAATCATGACCGTCGCAAAGAGATATTGCAGGCCCAGATTATCGATTCCCCTCTCCAATCCGGCTTGGTTTCCGATATCGACCACCTTGGCCACAACCACCGCAATGGCGCCGGTTGCACCCGAGATCATCCCCGGACGCCCGCCAAATGAAGACGTGATAAATCCTAAAAAGACCGCCGCCCAGAGGCCCACCAACGGGTCCACTTTCGCAATAAACGAAAAAGCAATCGCTTCCGGAACCAGCGCGAGCGCCACAGTGAGTCCGGAAAGAGTGTCGTCCTTCCAGTTTC
>CALFSW010000278.1 GCA_937916505.1 uncultured Verrucomicrobiales bacterium
ATTTTTTGGGAAGCGATAGTGCTCGTGTCACGGATTTAAATCCAGCTCCGTCCGGGACCCGGTTAAGGGACCGGGAACAGCGCGTGTTCCGGTTCCTCTATTTTGAAGCCTTGGCTGGCGATGTTCTTGCCGCCCTGATATCCTGATATATACTCTCGTCTCTCCCGACGCGCTCTACGAGCCGTTTCAATCGACCTATTGTATTGTAATGCAGGCATGATCAAGGACGACACTCATACCTCACCATCCCTCGAGCAGGTTCCCAGTCCGCTTGACCAGTCTTTTCGTTTGCTGTCTTGGGACGGTTCCGTGGCAGATCCCAAGGTGCATTACGGGCAGCAATCCCTGGAGCGTTCTGGTGGGATGGGAGATCGCTGGCACTATCATCCTGAGATTGAGTTGACCCATTTTTCGGCGGGTAGGGGAATTCGTCTCGTGGGAGATTCGATCGGGCAGATCAACGCGCCCGAGGCAGTGCTTCTGGGTTCCCTCCTCCCCCACCAATGGAAGGCCGATGAATCCTGCGGCATCGCCCTGCAGTTTCGAGTTGGGCCAGGTTCCGTGTTTGCGGAAATTCCCGAACTCAGGGAACTGGATTCCCTCTGGAAGAGCGCCGCGAAGGGCCTGCTATTCGATTCCGCTCTCTCGGCGCGTGTGGCCCATGGCTTGAAAGCTGCGGTTGCGCAGTCCGGGGCCGGTCGACTCGGTGTCATCCTTACTCTGCTCGGAGAGATTGGGGTGG
Organism: uncultured Verrucomicrobiales bacterium; assembly: GCA_937916505.1. GTDB lineage: Bacteria > Verrucomicrobiota > Verrucomicrobiia > Verrucomicrobiales > Akkermansiaceae > SW10. The sequence continues at coordinate 743 of CALFSW010000278.1, forward strand.
CCCTCTCCTCCACCGAGTCATCGGTTGCATCCAGCCTTTCGCGCCCGATCCACTGGAAGTCGGGAACCGGCAGCTACAGTGAGATCATTGCGGAAGCCATCGATTTCATCAGCAGCCATTTCCAGGATCCCTTGACCCTGCAGAACGTGCTCGAACATACCTCCATGAGCCGAGCGACCTTTTCCCGCCACTTCCCCCAATTCACCGGTCAGTCGTTTACGACTTTCCTTCAGCAGTTCCGACTTGAATACTCTCGTCGACTTCTTATTGAGAGTAATTGCAGTATCACCGAAGCCGCCTTCGAGGCCGGCTTTCAGAACCTCTCTCACTTCAACCGGCTCTTCCGGAAACGCTGGAGTCAGACCCCGCGCGAGTTCCGCAAGGGGCTTTGAACAGACGGAACTTGGATCATTCCCATTATCGTGTGATTGCTCGGGAATCCTGGAATCCGTTGACTGGTAACAGATCCGAGGATTGAAAAAGGTGTTGTTGAGACGGAAGCATTACTTTTCAGCATGAGGGCATTAGCTGGAAACTTGGGATTGGTGGATGATGTGCCGCGTGAAGACTCAAATTACTCACCGATTTTCATTCGGTCCTTGGAATATTAGTGAGGGTGCCGACCCATTTGGACCCGAGGTTCGCGGGGCGTTTCCTCACGAGAAAAAGTACGCTCTCTTCCGTTCTCTAGGATTCGAAGGGATACAGTTTCACGACGACGACGTCGTGCCCGACATCGAGAACAAGTCTCCCTCACAGATTCTTGAAGGGGCCCGAAAGGTGAAGACCATCCTCGCCAATGAAGGATTGGTTCCCGAATTCGTAGCGCCCCGACTCTGGTTCGCCGGGCAGACCGTTGACGGCGGATTCACCTCCAATTCGGCCGCTGATCGGGACTACGCATGGGAACGCACCCAGAAGTCCATCGACATTGCGAAGGAGATCGGATCAAACTCACTCGTTTTGTGGCTGGCCCGCGAGGGCTCCTACATCCGCGAAGCTAAAGACGCGAAGCTCTCATATGAGCGAATCCTCGACACGATCAACCGCGTGTTGGAATACGATGACAGTATCGAGGTCTGGATCGAGCCAAAGCCCAACGAACCGACAGACCAGGCCTACGTCCCGACGATCGGGCACGCCGTCGCACTGTCCTATGCTTCACAAGCTCCCGATCGCGTCAAAGGATTGATTGAAACGGCACACGCCCAGTTGGCTGGCCTCGATCCCTCCGATGAGATGGCCTTTGCCCTGGCCCATGACAAACTTGCCAGCGTCCACCTGAACGATCAGAACGGTCTTAAATACGATCAGGACAAGAATTTTGGGTCATCGAATCTCCGGGCAGCATTCAATCAGGTGCGCGTCCTGGAATCGGCTGGTTACGGCAGCCGTGGCGAGTTCATCGGCCTCGACGTGAAGGCCATGCGGACCCAGAAGGGCCTGCCAGTGACCGATCACCTCACCAGTAGCCTTCGGGTGTTTCATCATCTCCTCGAAAAGGTCCGGAGTTATGACACTGGCAAGGAAGCCGCCTTCCGCAAAGCGCGCGACTACGAAGGACTGGAACTATACGTCATGGAGCACCTCATGGGAATTTCCTGATCGACGAACCTCCCAACGAACCGACACTATCACCACAGACAAAAATGAAAGAATACAGACTCAATCGACTCTTCAACGCCCGTTCGGGGCGCTGCTTCGATGTCGCCGTCGATCACGGCTTCTTTAATCAACCAGGCTTCCTCACCGGCATCGAGAGCATGCCCGTGGTCCTCGAGACCCTCGTTGCGGCCGGACCGGATGCGATTCAGTTGACGGTGGGGCAGGCCCGTCAGCTACAAAAGATTCGCGGTCGGGAGAAGCCGAGTTTGGTTCTCCGGACCGATGTCGCGAATATCTATGGCAAGGAGCTTCCTTCGACCTCTTATAGTTTGATGATTGAGGAGGCGATCTTGCAGGCTGTGCGTCTGGATGCGGCTTGTGTTTGCGTGAATCTCTTTCAAATCCCGGGAGCGCCCGAGGTGAATGCGCAGTGTGTGGAGAATATCCTGAAGTTAAAGCCGGAGTCCGATTTTTACGGGATGCCGATGATGATTGAGCCTTTGGTTTTTCAGTCGAACGACATTGCGGGTGGCTACATGGTCGATGGCGATTTGGTGAAGATTAGTCATTTGGTGCGGCAGGCCGTTGAGCTGGGTGCGGACATCATCAAGGCAGACCCGACCGATGACGTGAGTGTTTATCACAAGGTGGTGGAGACGGCTGGAGGAATTCCGGTCTTGGTTCGCGGAGGAGGGAAGGTGAGTGACCGGGAGATTCTTAAACGAACGAGCGGGTTGATTGAGCAGGGAGCGTCGGGGATTGTGTATGGTCGCAATGTCATTCAGCACGACTCTCCCGCCGGGATTGTTGCGGCCTTGATGGCGATGGTTCATGATGGAGCTGATGTCGAAAGCGCGCTGGCACTCGTTGAATCGAAATGAAGGAGCCGGGTCAGATCGCGGAAGAGTTTCATGAGATCGTGGGTGCCGGGAATGTGCTCACCGAGCCTGCGGATTTGATTCCGTATGGGTTCGATGGCACGGCGGCATTGAGGGCGCGTCCAAGTGTTGTGGTTTTGCCAGGGTCGACGGCCGAGGTCGCGGCGTGTGTCCGGCTGGCGGCTGAGAATGACATTCCCGTGACGACGCGTGGTTCGGGAACGGGGTTAAGTGGGGGAAGCGTGCCTCCGCCGGGAGGCTTGGTGCTTTGTCTGGTGCGGATGAATCGCGTCATTGAAGTGGACGCCCGGAATTTGACTTTGCGTGCGGAGTGCGGGGCGATCACGGCGAAGGTTGATGAGGCGGCCCGGGAGCACGGATTGTTTTATCCGCCTGATCCTGGTTCGATGAAAATCAGCACGATCGGGGGGAATGTTGCGGAAAATTCGGGCGGGCTTCGAGGACTGAAGTATGGAGTGACCCGGGATTATGTCATGGGGATGGAGGTGGTTTTACCTGATGGCAAAATTGCGCGGCTTGGGAATGGTTGCGTCAAGGATGTCGCGGGGTATTCGATGAAGGATTTGTTTGTGGGTTCGGAAGGGAGTTTGGGAATTATCACCGAGGTTCTTTTGAAGGTGTTGCCAGTGCCCGAGGCCCGCCGGACATTACTCGCGGCCTTTCCGAATCTGGAAGATGCGGCTGAGACGGTATCGGCGATCATCGCGGCGAAGATCATTCCGTGTACGCTGGAGTTTTTGGATCAGATGACGATCCGGTGTGTTGAGGATTTCGCAGGGATTGGATTGCCGACTGATTGTGCGGCGTTGCTGTTAATGGAGACCGATGGACATCCGGCGGCGGTTGCAGACGAGGCTGAGAAGATGGCTCAAATTGCTGGAGAGCACGGGGCGGTTGAGGTGACGACAGCGAAGGATGAAGAGGAATCGCTTCGTCTCGCCAGTGCAAGGAGGAGTGCCTTTTCGGCTCTGGCCCGAGTCCGGCCGACGACAATTTTGGAAGATGTAACGGTTCCGCGAACCCACTTGGCGGAAATGGTTTCCTTCATTGCGGAGCTAGCGGAGAAGCACCAGCTGACGGTGGGAACCTTCGGGCACATGGGAGACGGGAATTTGCACCCGACCTTTCTCACTGATGAGCGCGACAAGGAGGAAATGGAGCGCGTTCATTTGGCTCTCGATGCCATCGTGGAAAAGACCTTGGAACTGGGCGGAACGATCACCGGGGAGCACGGAATTGGAATGGCGAAGAAGGCGTGGCTCCGTCAGCAACTGGGAGAGGCCAGCTATGATTTGATGAAATTGGTGAAGACGGCGCTCGATCCCAAGGGGCAATTAAATCCCGGAAAAATATTCGACTAGAATTGTGGCTGCTTCATTGAAATCGCTCGATTTTTCGGTGCTGCAACAATGCATGCATTGCGGGATGTGTCTGCCGACCTGCCCGACTTACGATGCGACTCTTCGAGAGCGCCATAGTCCACGCGGGCGGATTTCGTTGATGCGAGCGATTGCGGAAGATGAGTTACCGTTGGATCAAGCCTTCGCGGATGAGATGGATTACTGTTTGGGCTGTTTGGCTTGTCAGAGTGCGTGTCCGGCCGGGGTTGATTATGCGGAGCTTTTTGAGACTTCGCGGGCTGAAATTGAAAGTGCCGGAATTCAGAAGGGGGTGGTGCGAGGGTTCTGGAGGTGGTTGACATTGGAGCAACTTTTTATGAAGCCGAGGCTTCTTCGATTCGTCGGGAAAGGGTTGAGATTTTATCAGGTGAGTGGAGTTGAGTCGTTGCTTCGTTGGATTGGATTGGTGAAGCTCTTGCCCAAGAATTTTCGGCGGCTTGAGCCGCAGGCGCCCCGGATGAGTGTTCGGTTTTCCAATGAACTAATTGAGGAAGTGGAGTCGCCGGTGGGGGAGAAGAAACATCGAGTGGCGATGTTGACGGGATGTGTCCAGGACCTGGCGTATGCGGAGATTAACCGGGATACGGTCGATGTTTTGGTGGCGAATGGATGCGAGGTCCACACCCCTCCGGTGCAGCCGTGTTGTGGCTCGATCCATGCGCACAATGGGGAAGAAGAAATGGCGCGGGAGAATGCGAGGCGGTTGTTGGACTTGCTACCGCCGGATTCGTTTGATGCCATTATTTCAAATGCGGGGGGATGCGGTTCTCATTTGAGACATTTTGCGAAGTTGCTGCCGAATGATGAGCGGGCGAAGGAGTGGGATGCCAAAGTACGAGATGTGCACGAGTTTTTGACGGAGGTGAAGGTTCGACCTCCAACGGAGGCTCCGTTTGAAAGGGAAGTGAAGGTGACCTATCATGATTCGTGTCACCTTGCGCACGGGCAGAAGGTGGTTTTGCAGCCGAGGGCGGTGATCGATTTGATTCCGGGGTTGATGCGGGTGGATTTGGCGGAGTCGGATTGGTGCTGCGGGTCGGCGGGAGTATACTCACTGACCCAGCCGGAGCAGTCGGGGCTTCTTTTGGAGAGGAAAGCGGGTCACATTCGGACATCGCAAGCGGAGATTTTACTCACAGCGAATCCGGGCTGTCACTTGCAGATTCAGAATGCCATGCCGGAGCTGAGGATTCTTCATCCGGTGTCACTTTTAGCCAAAGCTTATCGAAATGAATGTTAATATTGGAATTATAGGAGGCGGCCTGATGGGCCGGGAGATTACTTCGGCCTTTGCGCGGTGGTGTGCTTTGGTGGATATGCCGGTCACGCCGGTTTTGAAGGCGGTGGCGGATTTGAATCCGGAGGTTTTGTCGTGGTTTGAAAAGATTCCGTCGGTGACGCAGCGGGTGAGTGATTATCACGAGCTTTTGGCGAACCCCGAGATCGAGGTGGTTTATGTGGCGGTGCCGCATCACCTGCATGAGGAGATTTACGTGAATGTTTTGCGGGCGGGGAAAGACCTCTTGGCAGAGAAGCCATTCGGGATTGATTTGAAGGCGGCGGAGAGGATTTGTGAGGTGATTGAAGAGACGGGGCGCTTTGTACGGTGTTCTTCGGAGATGCCTTTTTTGCCGGGAGGGCAGCGAGCCTTTGAGGTGGCGCGGTCGGGGAAGTTGGGACGGGTGCTGGAGGTCGTTTCGGGGTTTCATCATGCCAGTGATTTGGATCCGACGAAGGCGGCGAATTGGAAGAGGATTTCGAAGACTTGCGGTGAGGGTGGCGTGTTGAATGATTTGGGGATGCATGCGTGTCACCTGCCGCTGCGATTGGGGTGGGAACCGAAGAGGATATTTGCACAGTTGCAGAAGGGGTATCCCGAGAGGCCGGATGGAAGAGGGGGGAAGGCTGAATGCGATACCTGGGATAATGCCCTGGTGCACGGGTGGTCGGAGATTGGCGGGGAGGATGTGCCGGTAAGACTGGAGATGAAACGATTGCAGCCGGGGGCGACGAATACGTGGTTCATTGAGATTCTGGGAACGGAAGGCGGGGTGCGGTATTCGACGGCGGATACGAAGGGACTTTGGCTTTTTGAGAGGGGGAAGGAGCAGTTTTGGAAGCGGAGCGAGCTGGGATTTGAGACAGCGTTTAAGACGGTGACGGGAGGGATCTTCGAAGTGGGATTTGCGGATGTCATTCAGCAAATGTGGGCTTCGTATTTGCTGGAACGGGCAGGGCTTTTGGACGGGAGATTTGGATGCGCGAAGCCGGAGGAGGCTTTGGCGAGTCATCGGATTTTTGCTGGGGCGCTGGATTCGCACGAGAACTCTAAAGTGGTGGAACTATGAGAGAGGGGATCCTGGCAGCGGGGAACTTCATCGTGGACCGGGTGAAAGTGATCGACGGCTACCCGGATCAGGACACGCTGGCCAACATCCTTTCGGAGACGGCTTCGAATGGTGGAGGGCCGTTTAACGTGCTGACGGATCTGGCACGGATGGGCGTGAAGTATCCGCTGGCGGCAGCGGGGTTGATCGGGGATGATGCGGATGGGCAGTGGATCCTGGAGCGTTGCGGGGAAGAGGGTATTGATGCGTCGTGGCTGGGGCGGAGCGGGGAGTTGCCGACATCATACACGGACGTGATGACGGTTGAGGCGACGGGGAGGAGGACCTTTTTTCACCAGCGGGGAGCGAACGGGGGATTTACGGGGGAGGAGTTGAACTTTGAAGGGACGAACGCGCGGATTTTTTATCTGGGGTATTTGATGCTGCTGGATGAGCTGGATTCGTTTGGGGAGGACGGGCGGACGATTGCTTCACACCTTTTGGAAAGAGCGGGGGAAGCGGGGATGATGACGGCGGTTGATCTGGTTTCGGCGAGTCACGAAAAATTTGGAGAGATTGTGCGGAATTCGCTGCCGTTCACGGATGTGCTTTTTTTGAATGAAATTGAAGCGGGGAAGATTTTGGGGAGGGAGATCAGTGGACTGGAAGGGGCGGCGAGGAAGATTTTAGACCAAGGGGTGAGGAAGATGGTGGTGTTGCACACCGAGAAAGCAGCGGTGGTGGTGACTGCGGAGGGGGAGGTTTTTTGCCAGGATTCGGTGAAGGTGCCTGAGGGCGAGATTGTGGGGGCGAATGGGGCGGGGGATGCGTTTGCGGCGGGATTTCTTCATGTGGTGCATGAAGGAGGAGGGGTGGCGGTAGCACTGGAGTTGGCGGTTGCGGTGGCGGGGCAGAGTTTGAGGGCTGCGACGCCTTCGGGGGGGGTGGAGAGGTTGAGGGGGCTTGGGTAGGGGAGGTCCGAAAGCTGGAGCTTTTGGTTATGGGTTTGGGAGTTCTGCTTCGCGGACTTCGTTGTCGATGTTGGTTTGCCAGTAGTGGCTGGATTCGACGTGGAGGCAGGTGAGCCAGCCGCCGCGGCCGACGTCGGTGTCGATGTTGATGGCGTGGCCGAGGTTGAGGGGGAGATGGGGGGCTTTTTGGGCGGTGTGGCCGCAGATCATGATCTTCCCGGACTGATGGGGAAGGGGTGTGCCAAACTTTTTGTGGATGAGGGTGAAGGGGTGTTGTTTTGAGACGGGGATGTCGTGCTCAAGGTTGGCGTGGACGAAGATGTGGGTCTCGGTCTCGTGGTAAGGCTGGGTATTTCGGAGGAAATTCCAGTGGGATTCGGGGACGCCTTCGAATCCGTTATAGGATTCGAGGGTGGCGCCGCCGCCCCAGGCTTCGAGCCAGTGGGCGAGATCGGTTTTGTCGATGGAGGAGAGGAGGAATTTTTCCTCATGGTTTCCGTGGAGGCAGGTGACGGTGAATTTCTCCTTGAGGCCGATGATGAATTCAATGACGCCTTTGGAATCGGGGCCGCGGTCGACGTAGTCACCGACAAAGATGAGGTGGTCATCGGGTTGAGGGGCAACGACTTCGATCATTTTTTGAAGCGGGACGAGGCAGCCGTGGAGGTCACTGATGGCGAGAGTTCTCATGATTGTGGGAGGAGAATTAGCTCTTTGAGGCGCCCGAGTTAAGCCTAGAATCGGGGAAATATTCTTAGTCGGGAGATTGCAGGACAAGGTTTTCCGTTGATGGGTTTAACTTATGAGATAGCTTGAAGTCTCACCTTTATGAAATGTCTGTTCTTTCTGCCCGGGTTGCTTCTTTTGACCCAGTGTTCGTCGGTCCGGATGCCATCGATCCCATTCATGGGCGGGGGGAATCGCAATGTCAGGCCGGGCTCTGCCCAAGTGCTTGCTCCGGTTTCGAGGTCGAAAGAATTACAGGAGATTATTAATGTTTCGGCATACGACCCGAAGGCAAGGTCTCGATCGGGGAGCAGTTACTCCCAGAACAATGTGACCGCGTTGCGGGCCAACGGGGCGAGGGGATTGATTGCACGAGCCGGCAAGGGCGGGAATCTCGATGAGAAGTGCCGCTCATTTATTACGGCGGCAGATCGGGCGGGGCTTTTGGCGGGTATTTACTATCGGGTGCAGAAGCATGTCAGTGCAACGAGGCAGGCGGATCAGTTTGTGGATCGTGCAATTTCACTGACACGGGGGCGTCCGGCGAATGCGACGCCTTTGCTTCTTTGCGGAGACTATGATGGTGATCTTTCGCTGTCCGCGATTCTGGCGTTTCAGGATCGGGTGGAGCAAAGGACCGGAAGGGTGCCGGTGGCGTATTTGGAGAATAGCCAGGATTTGAAGCTGAAAATGCGGGCGGCTGATTCTCGAACCAAGGCGAAGCTGCGTCGCGCACCCTATTGGCTGGCGCTTTACTCACACGAGAGTGGAAAGACGGCGATGTTTCCACCTCCCGGAAAACCTGGGAATCTCGCAAAGCAATACAGCGTCTGGTCGAACTGGACGATGTGGCAGTATGGCGGAGTGGGGTGGGAAAATGGCCGTTCGAATGCGAAGGTTTACAATCACGGACGCTATCGTTTTCCGCAATACTTTGGGAACATGGATCGGCCCTTGGAGCGGAATGTCTTCCGGGGATCTTATCAGGATCTTGTGGGGTTCTGGCATCGCCACGGGATGTCGCGAAGGTAGGGGGCGCTGCAGGAATTTGCTTCTGACGGAAAGGGGCGCTTTGGCTGGTTTGGCTGGCAGGTGATGTCGCGCCCCCCAAAAGAAAGATTCTAGCAATTCCTCATACCCGCTTCGCTCAAGACGCTGGGACGGGCCTCTACCCCTAACGCAGCTTTTCCATGTCGGTGAGAAGTTCGTCCAGCTTTTAAAGAACACCTCCATAAAAGGCATTCAGCTCCATCCTATAGAGACGGTCTCCAAAGATTCCTAAGAGGAATGTCATGAAGAGGATCGGGACCACTTCATTGGTAGAGGCACGGCAAATCTTGATGATGATGCCGGCATAGGGCGAATGGCACTCGGATAGTGGCATGATCCGTCCCGGTCATGTTGATTTCCCGGCAGCCATGCTGCGAAGCCCCCTCTTAACCGAGTTCCATTCGGCATAGGGCAGAATGAACGCTGTGTAGAAATCGCTACTCAAGAACCTAGGGATTGATTATCGTCGGAGACGGGCTTGGGGAGGCCGGAGAGACAGCTTCGCGCCCTACTTCATGCTTGTTTTCAATACGCGGTTTTTCTTCGCTGCTTCAACGTCCAAATACGAACCGATTATCATACCAACGATTAAACCGATTCCAACGCCTAACCCTGTCCCCGAGGTTCCGAGCCCCATTCCCGCCGTCCGCTGAAGGACGGGCCCGAAGGCTGCGCCAAGCGCAACTCCGAAGGCGAGGCCCAAGGCTATGTAGTGGCCTTCCGGTATGAGCGAGAGGGTCTTGCTGACGAATTTCACGAACTGTTGGCTGCTTCTCTTCAGTTCTTTTGAACTGCCCCCCTGCATGGGAAGTTGATCGATGGCCTCTTCGATCGACTGAAGCTGTTCCAAAGACAGATCACGTCCCCTCAGATCGTTCAGGACTCCGAGGAGTTGTTCATAGAATTTCTGCGCAGACTTCTCTTCCGACTGGGCAAAGAGATCTTCGATCGTGGTGTAGGCTTCTTGTGAATTCATGGTATCTACTTGGTTAGTGTTAGAATTCACTGCGACAAGATTCGCGGAAGCGTTCTTCTTGCTCTTGCCATTCGGGCTCGCTGAGAGTTTTTTTGAAAGCTTCGCAGGTGAGATGAAGGTCGCGGTATTCCTCCATGTCCGGATTGATGAACTTCCCGGTGCGGTAGAGTTGTTGGAGGCGTTTCTGAATGGCGGCGAGAGGGCCTTCTTCATCGAGGAGATCAATTTGGGAAAAGATGGCCGAAATTTTCACCGAGAGATAGGTGCACTCAGGTTTGGCGAGGAGAGTGAGTTTTTCCTGTAGTCGATTCTCGGCTTCTTCTTCGCCAAGAATGGCTTCGCCAAGGAGGTTGAGGTTTACGTGATTTCGTGAGGCGAAGTAGCGGGTGAGATGATCGTCTTCGCGGGAGAGAATGACGCGTTGGGAGTCGCGAGGGATTTCTCCGTGATGGCGGGCATCACGATGTCGGGAAAGATGTGTGAAGCCAGCACGCCCACGCGCATCATGATCCGCTGGTGTGGTTTGAGATATATGGGGATGCCGTGTCGTGCGATGAGTTGGCGAAAGACACGGGCCTGTTCCTTGACGGTTGGCGGGCGGAAGACTTCGTCGGCAAGGTGGAAAGTGAGTTCCTTTCCGGCGGAATCGGCGAGGAGGCGGGTCATCTTGCGGGCCTCGGATTTTTCCAAGGGAGTCCGTGCTGAGCGGGTGGCAGTAAGGAGCTCGGCAGCCAGGGTGCAGGTTTCGTCCACCAATCCGGCGGTGATCGGTCGTTGAGGAGTTCTGAATGAGATGGCTCTGGAGACGACATTGGAGCTTAAGATAACAAGTGAATCGCGCTGCGTCTTGACTGTGTGACTTGCCATGGGCGTCTGAATCGGTGAAAAGAGAACTGAGATGAACGCTGAGACCGTAGACCGCATTTTTCGGGTGATTCCGGATATCGTCTATTGTGTAAAGGATGCGGAGCGGGTCTACCGTTCGGCTAATCCGGCTTTTGCGGAGCGGCTGGGATTGAAATCGGAATCCCAGGTGATCGGAAAGCGGGCTGAAGAGCTCTTTCCGGAATCGTTGGCCGAGGTGTATCGGCAGCAGGATGAGGCCGTGCTTCAAGGGCAGGGCGAGGTGGTGGATCGTCTTGAGCTGATTTCGAATCAAGATGGTTCTTTAGGCTGGTTTCTTGCGAGTAAATTTCCTCTCACTGATGCATCGGGGGCGGTGACGGGCTTGGTGTCAATTTCGCGAGATCTTCAAAGTCCCAGTGTGGGGGATTTGAAAATGGCGGGGCTCCGCAAAGTGGTCGACTGGGTGCATGTCCATCTTGCCGAGGAAATCAAAGTTCCAGATTTGGCAAAGATTGCAGGAATGAATGGTTCTCAACTTGAGCGCCGCATGAAGCGGATTTTCAAACTCAGCGTGGGGCAATTTGTGCGAAAGCTTCGCATTGATCGCGCGGCGATGCTACTGCGTGATACGGAGCTCGGGATCGCCGAGATCGCCCTGCTATGCGGATACAGCGAGCAGTCGTCGCTGACGCGTCTGTTCAAGTCTGCGGTGGGATGTCCGCCGGGAGAGTTTCGGCGCCGGGAGGAATGAGGAGCCACCGACTGCAGGAATTTGCTTTTGGCGGGAGGGCCTTGAAGCCGCCGTTGGGAGGATCGGATGGGGTGCCAGGGTGTTGCGGGTGAAAGTACTGCATTTACTGCGGGAACTAATCGGTATTAAGAATCTTCGGAACTATTCTCAGCTAAATGCGCCTGATCAATTGCCATGTCCTGTGCAACGGCGAGCGCAATAGGCGAAGCCTGCGGCAGGACGGTCTCATAATGACTGGTTTCGGATACCGGTGTAGATACGCGGCGCGTGGTGCGATAAAGTGCATAACCCGCGATCACCGCGAAAATAAATTCCAGCACAAAGAAAAAGCTGTCCGGCCCGAAACGCGCCATCAGTAAACCGGCGACGATCGGTGCGCCAATCGCTCCTACTCCGCTCAGAAATATTAGCGCCCCCGATGCCGCAGCCATGTCACCCGGGTCCAGATAATCATTCGTGTGGGCAATCATCAAAGAATACAGAGGACTCGCAAGGCCTCCCGCAAAAAATGACAGCGCATATAAAGCATGGACGTGGTTTAAGAATGGAAATCCGATCAGCATCCCAATGGCACCAAAAACTGTGATGTAGATAATCAGACGACGGCGGTCCATGCGGTCAGAAATCCAGCCAAGCGGGTATTGCAGGATCAATGCCCCAAGATACATCAGTCCGACGAGAATCGAGATTTGCGCAACATTCAGTCCCTTCGCCGTGCCGTAAACTGGCATCATGCCGTAAAGCGTTGCAAGAATCGCGCCGATCAGGAACATCCCGATCGTACCAAGCGGTGAAATCTTATACAACTTGCTCAAACGCATCGATTTGGCGGCGTGGACAACCGGCGTCGGGCTGATCGACAGCAGAATCGGCAAAAACGACAAAGACACCAGAACGGACATGGCAACAAACAGAATGTAACCACCAACATCGGCAAAATTGAGTAATAATTGCGCCGAAACAATCCCGATCATTTGCACCATGACATAGGCCGATAGGGCCTGCCCGCGTGTTTCATTTGTCGCCTCATCATTCAGCCAGCTTTCGGCCACGACATAGATACCGGAAAAACAAAATCCGATAAGAACACGCATAATTGTCCATAAAACCGGGTCAGGAAATACCGGAAATAGAATAAATACCGCTGACGCCAGTGATCCGAGCGCCGCAAAAACCCGCACATGCCCAACGCGCCGGATCATCTTCGGTGCCAGATGCGAGCCACCGAGGAACCCGAGGAAATATCCCGCCATCACGTAGGACATTGTCGAGGGCGAAAACCCCTCCAACGCGCCGCG
>CALFSW010000279.1 GCA_937916505.1 uncultured Verrucomicrobiales bacterium
TCGGCTTGATGGGCCGGGTCGACAGCGAGATTGTTGACTTGGTGCGGGTCGGCGGCGAGGTCGTAGAGTTCCTCGAAAGGACGCTTTCCGAACCAGTGTGCTTCTTGATAGGGAGTGAGTTTTCCTTCCTTACGGAGTTTTTTGAGCTCGAGAACGGGCGGACGATTGTCGCGATACTGGGCCTGGAGCATGGGGCGGTTGGGGAAGTAGTTCCGAATGTAGCGGAGCTTGTCGGTGCGGACGGTGCGGATGCGGTCGATGGTGTAGTCGCAGCGGTCGCGGGCGGAGATGACGTGGGTGCGAGGCTTGTGATTGGAGGCGAAGAGGTCGCGGCCGTCGAGGTGATCGGGCATTTCGGCTCCTCCGAAGGCGAGGGTGGTGGCCGAGAGGTCGAGGCCGGAAATTAGGTCGTTCCGGACGGTGCCTGCTTTCAGTGCAGGATGATCACCCTTGATCATGCAAGGAACGTGGACGCCGCCTTCGTAGCAGAATTGCTTGTGACGGAGGGACTGGTTGTTGCCGTGGTCGGAGAAGAAAAAGATGATGGTGTTGTCGAGTTCATCGTCGGCCTTGAGTTGGTCGAGGATGTCCTGGATTTGTTTGTCGGTGCCGCGGGCGCCGTTGTAGTGGGTGGTCCAGGCGCTTTGGAGGCCGGGGGCTTGGGGGAAGTAGGGCGGCAGGGGGACGGCGTCGTTCTTGAGCTTTTGACCCTTGCGGACATGGCGGGCGTTGGCCTTTCCTCCCCAGAGCATGATTTGTCCGAACCAGGGCTGGTCCTTTTTTGGGCGGGCATTCCAGGTGTTTTTGGTGAGGGATCCGACGTGTTGGGCGGTATTTCCCTGCCAGCCGTTTTGACCGACCACATAGTTTTCTTTCGATCCGACAGTGTAGAGTTTGGTGCGGTCGTAGTGGAAGTTGTAGTCATCCTTGCCGCTGTTGAAGGTGAAGTATCCGGCCTCACGCATGAGCTCGGGGATGGTTTTGATGCCTTTGGGGAGGTGAATGCGAACGTCTTCCGGGACGATGCCGTTTTCCCGCGATGAACGGTGCTGGTGGGTTCCGGTGGTGGTTTGCATGACTCCGGTGATGATGGCGGAGCGGCAGGCCGAGCAGACGGGGGCAGGCATGAAGGCGCGTTTGAAAAGGACGCCATCGGCCGCGAATTGGTCGATGGTGGGAGTGTGGTCCTTGTTGATGGGGTCGTCGTAGCAGCCCATGTAGGGCGAGAGATCCTCGACAAAAATCCAGAGGATGTTGGGGCGTTTTGCTTCCTGGCCGAAGACCGTGAAGAGTGGCGCGAGGAACAGGAGGAGGGCAAGGGAGAGATCTTTCATGGAACGTGGAGGATTTCAATATACGGAAAGCGACACATTGGACAATCCCGGATCCTGCTGGGTAAAGTCCGATGTCATTTCCGTTTATTATGAGGAGGGAGATTTACAGACCAAGTCCCGTCTATGTACGGGAGCATGGGGTCAAGATGGAGACGGTCGCTTGCAAATGTGAGAAGGTGATTGATTTTCACGGGTGAATTATCCTGCGACACGTGATGCCGCGCTTGACCAACTGGAACAGTTTGTCGGGGTGTCCGGAAGATATTCCCGGGATCGCAATCGTGTGGTGCCGGGGCATGGCAGTGTGTCCTGTCTCTCTGCGGCGATTCGCCATCGACTGGTGACGGAGTGGGAGGTCGCTTCGGCTCCGTTGACGAGGTATGCGGCTTCAACCGTGGAGAAGTTCACCCAGGAGGTTTATTGGAGGTGCTACTGGAAGGGATGGCTTTCGCAGCGGCCGCAGGTTTGGAAGGACTATCTTCGGGGGATTGAAGAGCATCCGGGAGCTGAAAGAATTCGGAGAGGTGAAGGGCCGGTGGGGGTGATGAATGGGTTTACGAGGGAGTTGAGGGAGACTGGGTACTTGCATAATCATGCTCGGATGTGGTTTGCGGCGTATTGGGTGCATGTGGCGCGATTGCCCTGGCAGTTGGGGGCAAAGTTTTTTCAGGATCACCTGCTGGATTTTGATCCGGCGGCGAACACGCTGTCCTGGCGGTGGGTCTCGGGCTTGCAGACGCCGGGCAAAACCTATCTGCCACGGCGGGGGAATATTGAAAAATACCTGCACCCGGATTTGCTCGATCCGGAAGGACTGGAGCAGCTTGAAAATCCCGTCGCGTTTTTGCCCGAAATTATTGAAAATCCGGCTGTGACTCGTCCGGGTTTGCCGGAAAATTCCCTGCCCGAAGGGGACTTTGTTCTCTGGGTTCATGAGGAGGATTTACATCCTGAAATTTCCCCGCTGGCGAAGCTCAAACCCTCGCGAATTGTGGTGGCCGGGGACTTCTCAGGAAGGTCGAAGCTCCAAAAAGCATGGCTGGGTAAAGCGCTCGATGATGCGGCGGTGAGGGCGGAAAAGCACTTTGGCGTTTTGGCGGTGCGAGTCGGGGATCTCGTCGCGTGGGCGCGTGAGAATGGGGTTTCAGAAGTGGTGGCGCTGCGGCCCGAGGTTGGACCGCTTGACGATTTCATTCCTTCGATCGAAGCGGCCGGGGTAAAGATGAATTTGATTGTCAGGCCCGAAGATCGCTTTCTTCGGGCGTTCGCGGCGGCGGGGTTCTTTGGTTTCTGGAAGAAGCTGCAGGGGAGAATGGAAAAGGGGGAATTCCCGCTGGAGGGGAATGGGATGTTGCTGTGAAGCGGCTGAGGGGTGGGACGGCCATACAGGGCTCCGGGTTTCGCTACGTAAAAAACCCGGGCGGTGCCCAAGGTTATCTTGGTTCGCCCCTTTGGGGCTGTGGAGGTTTGGGGAGAGAGATGAAGAATGTGGAGAGGGAATCTAAAATTCCCGGTCGAGGAGGTAGTGGGCGATTTCCTCGAGGCGCTTTCCTTTCTTTCCGAAGACACTGAGAACATCGAGGGCCTTTTTGGTGAGGCGGGCGGCTTCCTTTTTCGATTTTTCAAGGCCGAGGATGGAGGGGTAGGTCGCTTTATCGACGGCTTCGTCTTTGCCGGCGGTCTTGCCGAGTTGTTCGGTGGATTGGGTGACATCAAGGATATCGTCGATGACCTGGAAGGCGAGGCCGAGGTTGTAGCCGAAGGTGGTGAGGGCGTCCAACTGGCGGACGGTCGCGTTGGCGGTCATGCCTCCGAGGCGCAGGGAGGTGGTGAGGAGGGCCGCGGTTTTGTTTTCGTGAATGCGGACGAGCTGGGCTTTGGTGAGGTCTTTCCCTTCCCCTTCGAGGTCGAGGACTTGTCCGCCGATGAGCTTTTTGGAGCCGCCGCACTCGGAAAATTCGAGGAGGATGTCTTTGAGTGAGTAGCGTTTGGTGGTCGGGGTGTGGGCGAGGACGGTGAAGGCTTCGGTTAAAAGGGCGTCTCCGATCAGGATGGCCATGCCCTCGCCATAGACCTTGTGAGAAGTGGGGCGGCCACGGCGGAGGTCATCATCGTCCATGCTGGGGAGATCATCGTGGACGAGAGAATAGGTGTGCATGATCTCGACGGAGCAGGCCGGTGGGAGGGCGTCCTCGATCCCACCGCCACAGGCTTCGGCCGCAGCGAGGGTCAGGATGGGGCGGAGGCGTTTCCCGCCGGCGAAGACAGAGTATCGCATGCCCTGATGCACGGTTTTGGGGCGGGCGGTGACGCGGGGGAGGAATTCGTTGAGGGCGTCATCAATGAGGCCTTGTTGGCTTTTGAGGTAAGCTTTGAGATCGGACACGGTGGCGAGTCTAACAGGAATCGCCGGTAGGGAAACCGGTTATTGCAGAGATGCGGAATGGGGCTACTATGGAGGTCATGAAACTCAAAACGTTCATCATTTCAGCGATGTCGATTCTTTCGTTGACGGCGGCGCCGCTCGAAGTCGGTGCCAAGCTTCCGGAACTTAAAGGAAAGAATCAGGATGGCAGGGAAGTCACGATCAAGGCGGCCGACGGTCACCATTGGCTCGTGATCTTCACGTATCCGAAAGCATTGACTGGTGGATGAACCAAGCAGGCATGTTCGGTGCGGGACGCATTCGAGGAATTGAAGGGGAAGAAAGTGACGGTGTTTGGAATGTCAACCGACACGCCGGAGACGCAGAAGAAGTTCAAGGACACCCACAAGTTGCCTTATGATTTGATTTCGGATCCCGGGGGGAAGCTTGCAAAGGCGATTGGCGTGCCTGTGAAGTTCGGAAAATTCATGGGCCGACGGGCCTTGCTTTTCAAAGACGGGAAGCTGGTCTGGAAGGATGACAAAGGAGCGACTGCGACCCAGGGAGCGGACGTTTTAAAGGCGATCGAGGCCGCCAAATAAGCTAGGATTTTTCCGCCAGACGACCTTCAAGCGCCTTCTTTAGAAGAGGGCGCTTTTTAATGAGGATGGGTTTGAGGGAGAGAATGACGCCCGCCGTTTTTTTCTCATTGTAGTGGAGCTTCAGAGTGGTGAGTTCGGGGTCGAACTCGGCGTTCTCCAGCTGGGTCCAGTAGACGAGGTTGAGGTTTTTTTCCGGCTTCCGGAGGGGGAAGATTTCCACGCCCAGAGGAGTCAGAATGATGTAGGCATGGCGGGCGCAACGGGTGCCCAGGCGAGCCAAAAAGATGGCGAGAACGAGGAAGGGAAGGGGCATCCACCAGGTGAAGGAGGGATGTCCCATGAGCCAGGTGACCGTCAGAAGCAGGGAGAAGGCAAAGGCGACAGCCGCGATGACGACGAATCCCTGGGCCTGTCCGGCACGGGTAAAACGGAGCTCTTTGTGAGGCTCGGAAACTTCCTTTGGGGCAGCCATTGTTTAAAGGTCGCGGTAGTCGATGCTGAAGGTGTTACCCTGGCTGATGTCCCCCGTACGAAGGCCCTTGATAAACCAATTCATGCGTTGTTTCGAGGTGCCGTGGTTGAAACTCTCTGGTTGGATCTTTTGTCCGGCGTTCTTTTGCAGGGTATCATCGCCAATGGCTTGGGCCGAGTTCATCGCTTCCTCGATGTCACCTTCCTCGAGGAGGTTTGTGCCTTTGGCCCGGCGGTGTTGTTCGTTGGCATGGTGGGCCCAGACCCCGGCGTAGAAATCGGTCTGGAGTTCGAGTCGGACCGAAAGTTGGTTGTACTGGGCATCCGGGATACGCCCCTTCCTGCTGTGAACATAGTCGGTCATTTTGGTGAGTTTCTGGACGTGATGGCCGACTTCGTGGGCGATGACGTAGGCGTAGGCAAAGTCGCCTCCACCTCCGAGGTCGCGGTCCATCTGGTTGAAGAAGGAGGTGTCGATGTAGATGGTTTCTTCGGCGGGGAGGTAGAAGGGCCCCATACGAGCGTCGGCCACTCCGCCGGTTTTCATACGGGTCATGCCATCGTAGTTGACCAGCTTTGGAATCCGATATTGCGGAGGGAAATTTTGGCGTCCTCCATTTTGGCTGAGAAGTTTTGTCCAAATCTCTTCTGTCGATCCTTTGATGCTTCGGACGAATTGATCAATTTCCTTTTCGCGTTCGGTCTGGGGTATGGCTGGTCCCTGTTGCTGTTTTTGCTGGGCCATCTGGCTCATGACCTTCGCCGGATCCTGGTTCAGGACAAAGATGGCGATGATGGCCATGATGATGGCTCCGATTCCGCCGCCCATGGCGACCCCTTTGCCGCCACCGCCACGCCTTCGTTCGACGTTTTCACTTTCTCTGAGGTTTTTCCAGCGCATGGATTTTTTTAAGGGGAAATCTTTTAGACGTCGATCACGTTTCCATCATCGAGTTTGGACTTTGGTTTTGGATCCCGGGGAGAGTTGCCGGGGGTGACGACGTGAAATTTCCCCTTCAAGCGCTCACCCAGATATCCGGCCACGACAGAGCGGACCGGAGGAACGAGGAGGAGGAAGCCGACGGCATCGGTCAAAAATCCCGGCGTGATGAGGACGGCACCGGCAAGAAGGATCATGACGCCTTCGAGAGCCTCGCGAGCCGGCATGCGGCCCTGACCGGTGGCTTGCTGGAATTTTTCCATGGCTTTACGACCTTGCGATCGGGTTAGGGCTGCCCCGAGGATGGCGGTAAGAATGATGATGACGATCGTTCGCGGGAAGCCAAGGGCCGCACCGAGGGTCATGAAGAGACCGAGCTCGGCCACGGGGACGAGGATGAAGAGGATGAGAAGTTTTCCGAACACAGACTTGACGGCAACTTAGAGAGGGAGTGGGACTTTGCCACTACAAAGGAACGGGAAAAAGAGAAGGGGGCGAGGCCTTTCTGCTTTCGCAGGGCGTCGACGACTCTTTCAAGCTCCTGACGTTGATTGAAGGCAGCTAAGACCCGAAGTGGCAGGATTGAGGGAGCGATTCCTTTGTCGTAGCGGCCGGTTTCCGGGGTTCGACGACCTTGTATTGGGTCGTGTGAATGGCGGCTTTGATTTTAATTTTATCGGTCTTGATAGGGTCGAAAATCAAAGTAGCGGTGCCTTTTAAATAAGAGATTGATTCAACCCAGGTGACACCGCGGGTGTGGCCGAGAACGTGGGTGAGATGATTACTGCAACTTTGGCAAACCAGCCCTTTGATTTGGAAGGTGGTGCGGTGACCCGCAATTTTGACTCCGGCGGTGGTCAGCTTTTTCTTCAAGTCGGCCTCTTTGATTTTAGCCGGATCGAAGCGGAGGGAAAGACGTCCGGCTTTTGGGGAATAGCTCTCCAGCTGGGCTCCTTCGAGGGCCGTGAGCGTATCGATGACCTTTTGAGAGGTATTGCCGACTTCCAGTCCCTGGACGACTAGGTCTAATCTTGTCTCGGCCCCCGGGGCGAAGGCAATCAGCGAGACCAGAAGGATGGAAATGACAGTGCGGATCATCTGTTGTTAGGAGAGCGTAGCAGAATCAGGGATATTTCTCGAATTCTGTCTTACGAGGGGAACATTGATGGTCCGGAGTGGTCGCTTGACGCACGGTATTTCATTGTTTATCAGGACGTCATGCACGCTCCAATACCATTTAAGGTCTTGATTCCTCTCGCAATTGCGTCCCTCGCTCCAGCCGGTGCTGCGGTGATTACTCTCACGGCTGGGGAAGGACGGATCGATGACCCGGTGACGAATGTCGACGATTGGACTCTTGATGCCGGCTATGTCGTCTCTGGATCGAATGCCGTTATTTTTGAAGCGGGAGGTGATGGAACCGGAGTGGCTTTGGTCGTGATTGGGAGTGATTTGACGGTTTATCAGGACCGTGGAGATTATCAGGTTGCCTCACCAGCCGACGATTCCATTTTTTCGATTGATATCTCGGGATTCGCGGGTTCGGTGGTTTCGATCCGACTTGATGCCGATCTTTCCACGGCAACTGATACCCTGACTTTGACCGCGACAGATGGCAGCTCGACAGTTTCCGACTCATTTGTGCTTCCTGGCGATGTTGCCAATATTGCCGGGGGGAACGACACTGGCTTTGGTCTGACTGCCGCCGATCTCGCGGGTATCGACGAGTCGACGGACATGCTGCAATTCAATGCCGCTTCCTACAAGGGGACGGGTGCGGATATTCTCCGAGCCGATTCTCTGGCCGGTATCCTCTACGTGAGCGAAGCTGCTCCGGCATCTATTCCTGCTCCAGGTAGCTGGGGACTCGTTCCCGAGCCAAGCTCTGCGCTTTTGATTGCCTTTGCCGGGGTCATTGGTGGTTTGCGCCGTCGTCGGTAGACGATGAAAAGACGTCAATTTTTCGGGGCCTCGCTGTTAGCGGGGCTTCCTTTTATCTCCCGGGCCGAGCCCGGATACATTGCGCCGGGTGATCCCGGATACGATCAGTCGAGGCAGCTTTTTAATTCCGATCTCTCGCTGAAGCCGGCATTCATTGCAAGGTGTCGGACCGAGGTGGAGGTGGTCAAGGCGATCAACTTTGCGAGGGAGGCCAATTTGGCAGTCTCGGTAAAGTCGGGTGGTCATTGTTTCATGGGAAGTTCGATGAGCGACGGGAGTCTGGCCATCGATCTCGGCGGAATGTCGCAGAGGGTTTATCTGCCTGAGTCTCAAAAGCTCATTGCAGGGCCCGGAGTGAAACTTGGAAAGCTCTACGATGTTCTGCTTCCAAAAGGACGGATTTTGCCGGCGGGGTCGTGCGCAGGAGTGGGACTTGGTGGTCTGGCCCTGGGTGGCGGCTATGGGCTGTTTTCCCGGCAATGGGGGCTGACTTGCGATCACATGGAACGGGTGAAAATGGTGAACGGGGTGGGAGAATTGGTGGATTCGAGGGATGATCCCGAATTGCTGTGGGCCTGCCGGGGGGGAGGAAACGGGAACTTTGGGGTGGTGACATCGATGGAGTTTCAGACGCGTCCGGTGAGAGCGACCTTTGGAGCCCAGCGCTTTGTGGCGCGTGGATTTAGCGAGGTCAAGGCGATCAAGCTCATGAAGGCATGGTTTGAAATTGCGGGAGGGCTGGCGGAGCCAATCTTTTCGGCATTCGTTTTTAATGGGAAGCAGATCTCGATCCTTTTGACGACTTCGTTTACGACCGGCGGGCCGGTGTTCCGGAAAGCGTGTGCTGCGCTGAGGAGGGCGGGGTTCTCTGCAAAGAGTCCTACCAATTCACCGACCGCAAGAGCGTTGAGGCGTTACTATGGCCAGCCCGGTCCGCTCCCGTTCTACAACGTCAGCGGCGGCTACTATCACGGATATGCGGACGTAAAAAAAGCGGCGGCCCTAACTGCTCAAAAAGTCATGGGGACGTCCGGTCTTATTTTTCAAGTCAACACCTTGGGAGGAGCCATCACACGTGGACCGGACTCGGCATACGCACATCGAAAATTCCCCTTTATGGGGGAGATTCAGGCATACTGGGAGCGGAAGTCCGCCCGGGATCAATTGATTGAGGACGTGACTGTGATCCGCAAGGCGATCGGAGCAAAGGCACACTACCGGAACTATCCCGATCCGACTTTGGAGAATCCGTCAGAGGCTTATTACGGAGAATCTCTGCTTCAGCTAAAGGCCCTGAAGATTCGATACGATCCCGACAATGTCATTCGACATGCGCAGTCGCTTTAACTCAGGAAGTCGATAATCCGGGCCTTCGGGCGGCCGATGATGGCTTTCTTTCCTTTGACGAGAACGGGGCGTTGGAGGAGCTGTTTGTGCTTCACCAGGATCTCGACGACGGCCTTGGGATTGTTGACGTAGTCGTCGGGGTTGAGCTCCAGTTTTTTAAATTTGGAATCCTTGCGGACAAGGTTTTCAACGGGGTCTTCGAGACCTTCCACGATCTTGGTCAAAGTCGCCTCGTCGGGTGGGGTCTTGATGTAGAGAATGACTTCGTGATCAATTCCAAGCTCCTCGGCGACCGCCAAGGCATTGGTTGAGGATCCTCAATGATTGAAGTGGTAAATGGTAACCTTTGACATGGGGAAGAAGTAGCATCGGGAGGCGGCGCGTCAAGCGGGAGGGTTTTTGTAGAAGACTCCTTTTGGCGAGCGTATGATCCACCTGATGAAATCATCCTTTCTGGTCTTATTTTTATGCGGGCTTCGATTGGTGGGGGCAGATCTTGCGCCACTACGAATCGAGGGAGGGGAAGAGGGCGTTTTTCATCAGAGTCAGGGAGCGAAGGATGGGGTGCTGGTACTGACTGCGGGCAACGGGTTCTTTGATAAGGGAAAGGTTAGGGCGACCGGTCAGAAGGCGGGGCAGGAACACGAAAAAGAATTTATCAGGGCATCGTTCGATGAACTGCAATTTCTCCCGGGAAAGAAGGATGCGATGTCTCGTTGGTATGTTTGGTCAGAGAAGGAAGGGCAGGTTAAAGTCACCATTCATTTGGGAAAAGGTTTCGAGAGTTTGGCCGAAGGAGAAAAGTGGAGCGTGTCGGTGTGGGGAAATGAGCGGGAATTTTCTCGTGAATTTGACGAAGGTGTGGAGCAGCAGGAAATCCTCCTCCCGATCTACGCGGGAAAGCAAGTCATCGTGCTTCGTCGCGAGGGTGGGCCCAAAAGAGTAGCCGGGATCAAAGGGATGACTCTTTCCGGCGCTCATGTGAAGAACCTCGGCCTTCTCCGTGCCCGTTGGCGGCCGGCGGCGATTCACACCCGATATTCAGCGACGGATTGCCCGGAGCCGACCATGTGGATTTTTGAGAGCCGGAGTGCTTGTGATGTTTCGAGTTACAGTCCGATGACCACGGGCTTTGGATATTTCGGGGCGTCCTTTGGAGCGGATCGGAAAGCGGCAGGCGGGGTGAATTTTTCGATGTGGGCGATCTCTCAGAAGGCAGGGAAGGACGATCTCCCTCCATTGGCCGACATGCCTCATCTCCTTGCGACGGGGAATCCGGAGGCTGAATTCGGTGGGTTTGGCCATGAGGGTGCCGGGGTGAAGATTCGTAACTGGACTCCTTATTCGCATCATCCCCGATCGGTGATTCAGGCATTACGGGTTGAGAAGAATGGTATTTATCACACTTATTTTGGTTATCTTTTCGACGAGAGAGCGAAGCGGTGGGTGCTCTACGCGATGGGGAATAAGGTCCCGAAGAGAAATGCCCGGGACATCGTAAGGGCAACGTCATTTTGTGAAGTGCCGGGGCCTCCGCAGATTGAACGAACGGGTGATTTGGAAAGAATTCTGGAGCGACGGGGTTGGCTCTTTGATCGTGAGGGGAAGAGGTATCCCGTCGATCAGATGACGACAAAGGCGCGTTATCAGAACCACGGCATTTCAGTCAGCGATGACCATTGGTTTCAGATGAAAACAGGTGGTCTGGATTTTCGGGAAGTGCCGGAAAAGGTGACCTCGGACTTTCAGCATCCGCTTCCGGAGTATTTGAAGCCCGAGATCGTGAAGCAACTTTATGAATTGCCTGCTGACATTGGAAAGAGCGAATTGAGTGAAGTCACTGGAGACTCGGCAACGATCACCTATCCGTTGGAGAGGGCAGGGACGAAGGCGACGGGAGTGATTTGGTATGGCGAAGTTGATGCCATCACCTTCGTTCCTCGAAAACTACATGGCACGGAACGAGGCCGGACAAGCGAGGATCTTTTTTCAAAGGATCGGGTGTGGGCGCTGCAAACCCAGGCGACACCCATGAAAGACGGGGAAAATGCCTTCGCACTTGGTGGTTTGAAAGCGGGAACAAAGTATTTTTACCGGCTCTTTGTGCAGAACGAGCAAGGGAAGTGTTGGGCTTCCGAATCGGGTTCGTTCACGACGGACTAGAGGTGCCTTGCTATCGGGTTGAGAAACGGAAGAGGCAGGAGTGCCGGTAGGTCTCGCCGGGCTTGAGGATACAGTCTGGAAACTGTGGTTGGTTGGGCGAGTCGGGAAACTTCTGTGTTTCAAGACAGAGCGCTGTTCGCTCATCCTCGAGGAAGTTGCCGGTGTAGAATTGGATGCCTGGCTGATCGGTGACGACCTGCATGACCCGACCGCTGACCGGTTCGTAAAGGATCGCGGCAGTGCGGAGTTCCTTGCCGTGATCATCGCGAATCACCCAGCAGTGATCGTAGCCTCCGGCGATTTTGAGGGGTTCAAAATCTTGCTCGATCTGCTCTCCAATTTTTGTGGCGCGGGTGAAATCCATGGGGGTGCCGGTGACCGGGGCTTCGTCTCCGGTGGGGATGAGTCCCGGGGTGGTGGGAAGGAAAGTGTCGGCCATGAGCTGCAACTCGTGGCCGAGGATATCCTGCTTCGGGTTCCCGGTGAGGTTCCAGTAGGTATGATTGATGATATTGACCGGAGTCGGGGCATCGGTGGTCGCTTCCACCCTGAATTCCATCTCGTTTGAGTTTGTGAGCCAATAGGTCACCTTGGCAGTGAGGTTTCCCGGGTATCCTTCCTCTCCGTCATCGGAGTAATAGGTGAAGCAGATGCCGGTGGCATTCGGGCGAATCACCGGTTGGCCGTTCCAGATCTTTTGGTCGAATCCCTTAATTCCACCGTGCAGGTGGGACGGGAAACCGTGGGGCTCGTTATTGTTGGCCAGTTCGTAATCAGCTCCGTTTAGAGTGAATTTGCCATCGGCAATGCGATTGCCGTAGCGGCCCACGGTCGCTCCGAAGTAGCTCGGGTTTTCCATCCACGATTGGAAATCGGAGAACCCCAGGGTGATATTCCCGATCTTGCCGTCGCGATCCGGGACGCGGAGCGAGGTGACGATGGCACCATACTCGGAGAGCTTTAATTCAAGCCCCTGTTTATTTCGGATCGTAAAAAGTCGAACGCCCCGTCCGTCGGGGGTCGTTCCAAAAGGTGTCGTTTCCAAGGGCGGGGGATCTTCTAGTCGAGGATTTCGACAACGACGCGACGATTCTGCCCGCGGTTGACTTCACTTGTGTTCGGGACGGCAGGTTCGGCCTGTCCGACACCACGGGACTTTAAGCGATCTGCCGGGATTCCTTTTTCGAGGAGAAAGTCGTGGAGGGCCTTGGCCCGCTGCTGGCTCAGACGGAGATTTCCATCCGAACTTCCGAGGTCGCAGGTGTGCCCGACAATTTCGAACCGGGCATTGGGGAAGAGTTTGAGGACCTCTTGAACCTGGGCCAGAACACGTGCTTGCTGGCTGGTGACATCGGCCTCGCCCTTGGCGTATCGGACCGGGTCGATGTTGGCGCTTTGGCGTTTCAAGGCGATGAGTTGCTTGTTGGCAATTTCGGCACTTAGCTGCAGGCGGCCTAAATCACCGCGGGTTTTTTTAAGGTCTTCTTCGCGCTTTACGAGGTCGGTGGCGAGTTTGTCCTTTTCCTTTTGGAGTTTGGCGACATCAGCCAACATGTCTGGCTTCCCGGACATTTCTTCGCGTAGCTTTTTCAGCTCGGCATCACGTTTTTCGATTTCAGCGGAAAGAGCGGCTTTTTCTTTCTCGAGAGCCAGGATTGAAGCGTTGAGAGTGTCGTAGATCTTTTGGAGACGGTTGGTTTCTTCCTGCGCTTTTTTGAGTGCGTTCCGGGAGGTGGTCAGATTGAGGCGGAGCTCCTCGCTCTCGGCAATGGCCTTTTCGGCTGCGACCGCCTTCTCTCGGTTTTTCATGAGGGAGGCTTCGCTCTTTTTCAGGTCTCCCCGGGCCCTGGCCACCTCGGTCATGGCATCAGCGAACTGTTTTTTGAGTATTTCGCGCTCGGCTTTAAGGGTTTTGACTTCAGTGCCGAGTTCGACGGCGGCTTTGAGCGCGGTCTGGTTTTGGGCAATGCTTTTTTGCATAGAGGCAATTTCAGCTTCGGCGACGGCGAGGTTCTTTTTCGAAAGCCCCTGTTGTTTTACGAGTTCTTCATTTTGCTTCTTTAGGTCTGCGGCAGTCGCAGAGAGCTTTTTACTTTCGGCGAGCTGGGATTCGGTTTTTTTGAGGGAGTCTTGTGCTTTTGCAAGGTTGGTTCGTGCCGTAGCGAGGTCTTTCATCAGCCTTCCACGGTCGGCAACGAGGGCTTTGTTTTCAGCTCCCAGCTTTGGGTCGGAGGTCATGGCTTCCCTGTTCTTGGCAAACTCGGCCTGCATCGTAGTGCTACTCTCCTGAACGATTTTGATTTCTTTTTGAAGCAGGGCCTGTTTTTCGGTCAGGATTTTGTTTTCTTTCTTGAGCCCGTCAGCGGTGTCATTGCTAACGGTGAGCTTTTTCCGGAGTTCGTCGCGCGCTTTAATGAGGATGGGGATATCGAGGGAACGCTTCATCTCCGCGGCGAGATCCTTGCGAAGATCGGAGAGTTCCTTCTCGCGGGAGGCGAGGAGCGTGGTAAGTCGATCCTGTTCTTTTTTGAGATCGGCGGCGGCGGCCATGGCTCCTTTGCTATGAGCTTGTTCGACGCGGAGTTTCCGAAGTTCGACTTCCTGTTTGTTGAGCTGCAACTTTAGAAGATTGGTTTCTTTTTCCAGCTGACCAACACGAGTGAGCGCTTTTGCCTGGCCCTTTTCGGCCTTGTCGGCGCGTGCCATTGCGTCATTCAGGCGCCTTAAGAGGGCGTCGCGTTCACCACGGATGGCCTGAAGCTGTCCCAAGGTTTTTTCGCGATTGGTGGTTTCTTTTTTGAGGGAGTCTTCGAGTTCTTTGTTTTTCTTCTCGAGTTGTTTGACGCGAATCAGCCGGGCCTTGGCGACAAGAAGCTCCTGGCGTTCCCGGTGAAGCTCGTTGCGCAGATTGACAAGATCCTGTTCAAGGAGTGCCTGGGAATGAGCATTCTGTGATTTTTGGGGCTGGGCCTTAAGCTTGGCGTTCGCCGCTTCGAGTTGCTTTTGAAGTGCCTTTACCCTGGCTGATTGGTCGGGAACAGCCGGGCGATTGAGAATCTTGGCGTATTCCTCCTGAAGTTGGGTGTAATCTTGAAGAGTTTTACCAAAGTCAGCCTCAAGGATGATGACGAGATCGATGAGGCGTTCCCGGTCTCCCTGAATTTTCGCGAGCTCCTCCGCACCTTCATGGGCGGAGAGGGGGGAGAGCATGGGGAGAGCGCAAGCTGCCCACAGCGTGAAATTTTTCTTCATCATTTGTGAATAAATAAGCTCCCAAAATCCGGCACTTGAGACAAGGGTATTTGAGCAAGCTTCGCAGTTTGCTAGGGAGCGCAGGAACCATTATATTTAGGCATGCTAAAGCAAGTTACACACATTCTTTTTTCCGTGCTTTGCTGCGCGGCGGCAGCACCTCCGAATATCGTGCTGATTTATGCCGATGATCTCGGATACACCGACCTTTCCTGCCAGGGGTCGAAATACTATGAGACTCCGAATATTGATCGAATCGCGAGGGAGGGCATGACCTTTACGAATGCTTATGCGGGTGCAGCGAACTGTGCTCCTTCACGTGCTTGTCTCATGACGGGACAATATACCCCGCGTCACGGAGTCTTTACGGTGGGGAATTCTGATCGGGGTAAGGCAAAAAACCGTCAGCTGGTGCCCATCAAGAATACCGAAATCCTTGACGCAAAGTTTGTCACGCTCGGCGAAGCTTTGCAGGCGAAGGGCTACCGAACGTGTGTCGCCGGCAAGTGGCACTTGAGCAAGGATCCGACAAAGGACGGATTTGACACCAACTTTGGAGGGACGACGTGGGGGCATCCCAAGTCATATTTTTCTCCCTACAAGAACCCCTATCTCAAAGACGGTCCCAAAGGAGAACACCTCCCGGAACGTTTGGGGCGCGATGTGGCGAACTGGATTACCAGGAATGCCAAGGCGCCCTTCTTTGTCTATCTGCCATTTTACTCGGTTCATACTCCGATTCAGGCTCCGGACAGCCTCACCGCGAAGTATGAGAAAAAGTCCGCTGACGGCTCTCACAAAAACCCCAGGTATGCCGCTATGATTGATGCCATGGATCAGGCGGTGGGTCATATTTTAAAAACGCTCGATGACCACAATCTCGCCGGGAACACTCTCGTCATTTTCACTTCGGACAACGGGCCTCATGGCAGTATTTCGCGTGCCGAGCCCCTGCGTGGCGTGAAGGGGATGTATTACGAGGGAGGGATTCGCGAGCCCTTTCTGGTTCGCTATCCGGGGGTGATCAAAGCCGGTTCAAAAAACACCACGCCCATCAGCCAGATTGATCTCTATCCCACCTTTCTCGAGTTGGCGGGCGAATCCATTCCGAAGAGGCTTGATGGGGTGAGCCTCACTTCTGCTTTTAAGAACGAGCCTCTCAAAGACCGCTCACTTTTCTGGCATTTCCCGGGTTATTTGCAGAGCTACAAAGCGGATCCGGATTCGGCATCGAAGTTCTTTCGAACGACTCCTTGCAGCGTGATCCGGAAAGGTGACTGGAAGCTGATTCAGTATTTCGAAGAGGATGATTTGGAACTTTATGATTTAAAGAACGATCCTTCGGAAAAGAAAAATCTAGCCACGAAAGAGGCCGGTAAAACGGTTGAGCTTCTGAAAGCTTTAAAAGCCTGGCAAAAGGCAACCAAGGCTCCGATTCCCACTGAGAAGAATCCGAAATATCAGGAGTGATTTGTTTTTCAGGGCTCGTTAAATGGGGAGGTCATTTCTTCCAGGATCGGCGTATTGAATCTCGACTCAGAATGAGAAAAGAAGCTGTGGACTATTTTTTTGTGAAGGATCAAAACCAGCGCCAATCAAATTGCGCCGTCACAAACCAAGACGCCCGCACCAAACTTCACTTCACTGGTTGATTGATCTTTGTGCGACGGGTGAGGTGCTGATCCAACTCTTTGAGGAAGGTGTTTTGACGGTCGTTGGCGAGGACTGCCCCAGCGATGGCGCGACTCTTTTCTCCGGGTATCCGGGACAGGGAGAGGAGGAGCTGCGTTTGAACTTGATGAGCTTTTTCGCGAGTGAGATCGGTCAGACTGAGAAGGGCGTCGGATTCAGCCAGAAAGTAGGGTTCGAAGATGCGGATCATGGCGGCACGGAGGTGTGGGTCGGTGTCGTCGAAGGCTGCTTTCATGACGTCGGGCTCGATGGCATCGAGCCCCTCGAGCGTCCAGAGGGCGTGGAGTCGGGTCAGGGGATTTTTGTGAGTGAAGAGAAGTTTTCTGAGAGCTGGAATGACGGAGCGGTCGTTTTTTAGAACGAGAAGTTTTTGAGCTTCATCCCTCCACCAGCCGTTGGGATGGGTGAGGTGGATCGCGAGTTGGGTGGAAGTTTCGTTGAGCATGTTGGGCCGTGGTCCCGGTTTGAAATTCTGGTGGCGAAGGCGGTAGATCCGGCCCGTTTTAGCTTTCTGGTCACGATTGCCCTGCCTGTCGATGAGGTAGAGGGTCCCGTCGGGTCCGGTGGCGGCATTGACAGGCTGAAAGTGGGGATCGGCGGAGCGGATGAATTCAGAGCCGGGATAAAAGTTGCGCATTTCAGGACGTCCCATTGCGTCGTAATCAATGCGTGCCCGTCGCGTGATCCGGGCTGTGGAATCGGAGAATACGAGGTTGTTCTGGAAATCGGGAGGCAGTCGGTCGCCGCGAAAAACGGCTTGTCCGCATGTGGCGGTGAAAGAATTGGAGAGAGGAAGCTTTTGAAAGCCATTTTCGAGGGCCCGGTGCGGAAACCAGTCGGTGTAGGTGTGTGGGAAGAGCCAGTGGACGGGGCCGGACTTGGCATCACAGAAAATGACCTTGCCGTAATTGTCTTGAGTGAGCCCCCACTGCCCGCGGTTGGGGAGGGTGTTTTCTTTGATGACCTGGCCATTTGTGAATCGAAAACGGAAGTCATTGCGGGTGGTGTAGATGTAATTGTCGATGGCCCAAATTAGGCCGGATGGTTGCTCAAAGATGTGGCCCTCCCTTGATCCGCCCTGATACCAAAGGGTTTTCTCATCGGCGATGCCATCCCCGTCGGTATCTCGATGGGCGAAGATGTCATTGGTGTGGGACTCTCCGATGAGGATGCAATCATCGAGAGGAAGGATCATGCGGGGGAAGGTGAGATTGCTGGCAAAGAGAGTGCGTTCATCCATGAGGCCGTCACCGTTGGTGTCTTCGAGCCGGACGACCGAACACGTAGCATTTTTCGTGGCTGAATCGTGGAGGCCTGCCTGCCACTGGGCGACATACATGCGGCCATTGCCATCCCAGACGCAGAGAACAGGAGAGGTGACCATGGGCGCGGACGCGACAAGTTCGAGCGAGTAGCCGGCCGGGAGCCGGGGGACGGCTTCCGCAGCCTGTGCCACCACCCAGGATGTGGTGAAGAAGAGTAAAGTGAGGACGAGTTTCATGGAAGGGAAGCGGGGAAGGGGATTCTAACTGGTTTCAACAGAATGCCGAGGAAGGGCCTCACGAATTTTGTTCATCGGGCAGGAATGATCACCGTTTTAAGAGAACTTCCCATGGGCAGGACTATCGAAACTGTAAAATTCTTAAATAAAAGATCAAAGTAATGACACCAAGGAAGATTTTTGTCATGATTGGCCGTTGGGGTCTCCTCGGAACGTTTTCAGGGAGTCCATTAGCAAAAATCCGGTGGTTTCATTGCTAGGATGAACCTGACCGGAATTGACACAAAGGAGCGATGAAAAAAAGAAATACACTATTGGGCGAGCCTTTCTCAGAGGATCTGGTCCAGGGCTTGCGATGGCAGCCCTCATATCAGCGACTTCGGTGCTGACAGCCAAACCCACGTGGGCCCCGGGGCCAAGTGCGGTGATTATGAGCCCTGGAATCACCGCGGCAACTTGTTCCGCGCAAAAACGAGATGATACGGGGAGTCCTGTGTCGGCGACGAATGCCTTCGTCTTCGGAACGTTCGATCTACGAACACCTTCGGCTCCGAATTACACCACGCTCAATTCGAGCGCAACAATGTGGAATGCTCCAATGTGGCATCATTCGACGTGGTCGTCCCAGGATATGGGATGTGTCTTTGGGATCGCGACGGATCCGCAAGGCAATACTTATACCGCTGCCAACGGCTTGTGGTCGCCCGTTTATTCTCCCTCGGGTTATGGTGATCCCTACCTGCGGTATGGAGACATTGGTCGTTCCGGCAGTGACGAACTGGGAGCATCGGGAACGATCTACAAGATCGATGCCTTGACCGGAGTGGCGACCGTTTTCGCAAGAGTGCCTCAGGTTTCTGATCCGAATGTGCCAATCGCTCCGGTTTCAGGGACCACTAAAGGGGGGGCGGGTTTTGGAAACATCACGGTGGATTACGGCTCGGGAAATCTCTTTGCGACAAGTCTCGATGATGGAAAAATCTACCAATTTGACAGCAGTGGCGGATCATTGGGGACCTTCGATCCATTTACGGTTGAGACGACTCCAACACCCGGGATGATTCCCTTGGGCGAGAGGCTATGGGCCATTGAGGCTCATGCCGGCAAACTCTACTTTTCCCTATGGAATGGAGGAACGGTTGGTAACGAGAACGAGATCTGGAGTGTGAACCTGCCAGGAGGGGTCATCAATGGATCCTCTCTTGCCCAGGAATATGTGGTGCCGGCTTCCTATGGAGCGAGTGCCTCGGATTCGGTCACCGTTTCCGATCTCTCATTTTCTGCCGACGGGTTGATCATGTTGATCGGTGAGAGAGCCCTTAGAAAATACGGCTACCTTCCGACCTACACAGCATTGCCGGATTATTATTCGCCCCATAATCACACGACTTCGGCCCGGAAGGCCGAGTTTATCTCCGGGGCATGGACGTTGACCGGCGATGTCGCAACCGGCCGGAACAACTCAAAAGGTGAAGCCTATGGGGGGGTGGAATTTGGTTTCGAGGCGGGATCACCCGAGCAAGTTGTGTGGATGTCTTCTGCTGATATTGCAACGGGAGCGGGTCCCCATGGCTTGCAAGGGATGCGGATGAGTGATTTTCCGCTACCCGGGGCTCCCCCCAGCAAGGTGACGGATTCCTATGTGGTGCCCTATATTCCAGGCACCGGTCCTTCCGGCCCCGATTTCAAGGGGATGGGTGGAGATGTGGATACGATGAAAGCGGAGGACAATTGTGCGCGCATTGCCATCAAGGAAGTGCAGTGCCCCCAAGACTCCCGGCGGACCGTATGTGGTGACGCTCGAAATTACGAATATGCAGGCCAAGCCGATGACGACCTATGGTGCGGTGTCGACTCCGGCTTCCTCGCTTCCGGCGGGAGCGATTGGGATTCAGCCGCAACCTGTCGGATGGCATCCGCTTCCGGTGACTCTGAACCAGGGAGACAGCACGACGATCACGTTGGACCTTCCCGGGCTAAGTGGCGGCGAATTTGTCTGCTTCAATCTGACCTTCCTGGATAAGGGATTTGAAGAGTGTTGCACCGAGACGGTGTGTGTTGATATTCCCAAGTGCGAGTGTGCGATTGTCCACGAGATGAAGGTGAAGTGTCGCCAACTGGCGGATGGCACCTGGGTGTATGACCTCGATATCACGCTGGAGAATACGAGCCACCTGATCGGAGCGCCCTTGTCAGCTTACGGGATTTCCTTTGGTCCGAATGTCACGGCATTCAACCCGAATTTCATCGATGTGTCGGGAGTCCGTTTAATCCGGGGGACATCCGAACCTTTACTACGACCTACACCGGACCTGCAGGCCTTCTTTGTTTCAAGATCGCCCTGCATAGCGAAGGAAACGAGGAATGCTGCTTCCTCGATAAGGTTTGTGTTGATCTGCCCCCTTGCGAAGGAGACGAGCCTGTGCCCGACTGCTGTATTCTGACTCCGGAGAAAACCTTTTGCTGTCCTTTCAACGAGGGAGAATTGGCTGATAAGCAGGGGGCAAAAATTCGCTACACGGTTTGCAATAAATCGGGCAAAGAGAAGACCTATGAATGGAAGGTTGAGAATCTCGGACCGGGATCGATCATCTTTGCCCAGGAGGATGCCGTAGGTGCCATCACGGTTGTGAGCAACGGCTCCATCGGTCCGGTTCCTCCGGGGGGGTGTGCGAGCATCGACCTCATCATTCTTTGCGAAATGGAGCCCGGTCAATGTGCCAACTATGTCATCAGGACTTTAGCTGGTCCCGGTGAGCCCGAGCTGGTGTGTCGTGGTGAGATCTGTATGCCCGAGCCGGGTGTTGTTGTCTTGAAAGGCCCCGATGAAGATTCCGGTGATCTGGGAGCCGGTGAGGTGCGACCCTTTGAATATCACTTGGTCAATCCAACTGGCAAAGCGGTCGAAATTCCGGTGACAATCGCCAGCTCCTATGGCGCGATCGGGATTAGCCTGTCCCGGGAAGAGCCCGGTGAGTCCGCATTGGAAACCATTGTGAAGATTCCGGCCCGCTCGGAGACGATTCTGACCGTTTATCTCACCCGTTTGGATCGTGATGGGGTATTACCGTCCGACATGATCAGACTTTTTGCCAACGCGGGAGAGAGAGAAGAAAGCAGAAGTGACGATCATGTCTCCAGTATTACGCTGGCGCGTTCAGTCGGAGTGCCCTTCAGGGTGATCGACTTTGGTTGTGTCAATTTCCCGCAAGGCGAATTTGTGAGACTGGATCTCTTCCTCGAAAAAGGCCCAATTGAGATGATCGTGGAAGAGCTAAATCTTGAAACCCGTGAATGGGAGCAGGTCCCCATCCGATTGGCTCCCGATGATGCTTCAAATAAAGCGGCGGTTATTCTGGATGCCGGTCATCAGGTGATTTACTCACCCCAAATGGGTCAGACCCGGGGGATCTTTCGGGTGGTATGCACGGATGAGCCCAAGAACTGATTAAGATCTTTGTTCGAAAAGAGCAGGCGGCGGAGTGAACTCCGCCGCTTTTTTTCCGCCCCGGCTTCCTCCTTGCTAGGAGGAGATCAAAAGATGATCCTCACGAATCATGATGAAGATTTTCAGCTTCGGTGCCCTCTTCCTTTCAATGTTGTTGATGGCCGAAGGCCAAAACGCCAAGCCACCCAAAGTTAAGGACGCCAAAAATGTTGAGCTCAAGAAAAAGACTCCGCCCAAGGATCCCAAGCTGGCGAGTTACTACATCAATCTTAAAACGTCGCCTCGAGCGGGTAAGGCGCAACCGATTGAGACGTCCCTGCCATTAAAACTGGAGAAAGGGGATCGCATTTGTTTCATCGGAAATCTCCTTCTCGATGCGGAGCGGAGATACGGGCATCTCGAAACTCTGATCCACCAACATCATCCGAAGCATGAAGTGACGGTGAGAAATCTGGCCTGGCCCGCCGATGAAATCGATCTCATGCCGAGGCCGGATAATTTCGGTGATCTCGACCAGCACCTCACTTACTTCAAGGCCGATGTCATCATTGCGGCGTATGGGTATAATGAGTCGTTTGCGGGGAATGAGGGTTTGCCAGCATTTAAGCAACGCCTGGAAAAGTTCCTGACTCATCTCAAGTCACACGCTTACAATGGGAAGACGGCGCCGAGAATCGTTCTGGTTTCTCCTGTGGCAGGTGAGACGTATGGAGGTGGTAAGGCGGTGATGAGGAATGGCAATAATCTGGCTCTCTACACCCATGCCATGGATGATGTCGCCAGGAAAACCCAGGTTGGGTTTGTCAATCTCCTCTCCTACGATGTTCCGAAGAACCGAACAATCGACGGGCATGCCTTGAACAAAATGGGCCACGCTCATTTTGCCGACTCAACCTTTGAGGCTCTTTTCAGCAATGCCGCAACACAGATCAACGAATCTCTCCGCCAGCTTGTGGTCGAAAAAGCGAGCCAGTTCTTCTACCGCTATCGACCGCTCAATACTTTTTATTACACCGGTGGTCGGAACAAGTCCTACGGCTATCTCGATTTTCTTCCCGCAATGAGAAACTTTGATCTCATGGTCGGGAATCGTGACAAGGCCATTCACGCCACTGTTTCAACCGGCAAGCCGGCCAAGCCTGATGACTCGAATCTCCCGGTGCTCGATCAGGTGGTGCAGGCGCGTGGAGCCAACAAGTTTCTTTCACCCGCCGATGAGCTGAAGGCCTTCAAGGTTGATCCCCGTTTTGAGGTCAATTGCTTTGCCTCCGAGGAAGACTTTCCCGAAATGGCCTGTCCGATTGCCATGCGTTGGGACAACCGGGGGCGACTTTGGGTTTCCACGTCCGTGACTTATCCGCACGTTTACCCGGGCCAGAAGCCCTGCGATAAGATCATCATTCTCGAAGACACCGACCAGGATGGCAAAGCGGATAAGTGCACCACGTGGGCGGATGATCTCCATATTCCGCTCTCGTTTGTTCTGGATGGAAGCGGTGGTGTCTACTGCTCCGAGCAGCCGCACCTGACTCATCTCACCGACCGTGACGGCGATGGCAAAATGGATCATCGTGAGATCGTGCTCACCGGTTTTGGCTGCGAGGATTCACACCACTCGCTTCACGATTTCACCTGGACACCCGGCGGGGATTTGATGTTTCGGGAGTCGATCTTTCACCACAGTCAGATCGAGACTCCTGATGGACCCATTCGGGCCAGGAACTCTTCGTGGTTTCTCTACAAACCACAGACTCGAAAGCTGATTGCCTTTGGATCGTACCCCAACACGAATCCCTGGGGAGTGACCTTTGACAAGTGGGGAAATCATGTCGCGTCCCATCCGATCTTTGCCTCCAGCTTTCATGCCACCAACCCCGACTATCCCCGCAATGCGCGGGGCGGAAATGGATTCTCTCAGGAGCCCGGACAGCACCCGAAGGCTGCGGGAATGCAGGCCTATTCGGGAACCTGCGGGCATGATTTTGTTTCGCATGATTTTTGGCCCAAGGAAATGCAGGGTGGCTTTATCAAAGCCCGTTACAAGCCGACCAACCGGATCGAGTTTCACAAATGGGTCGAGAAGGATGATCACTTCGCGGAAGAGTATCAATTTGACCTCATCTTCTCGACCAACCTTTCTTTCATCCCGGTTGACTTGAACTTTGGGCCGGAGGGAGCCTGCTACGTTTGTGACTGGTATAACCCGGTGAAAGGACACGCCCAGTATTCCCTTCGAGATCCCCGCCGTGATCGCAAGGCGGGACGAATTTGGCGGATTGTTCCCAAAGGTGCAAAGCTGGCCGAACCGCCAATGATTGCGGAAGCATCGATTGGTGAACTTTATGATCATCTTAAGTCGCCACACTACCGCACTCGATACCGTGCAAAGCTTGAGCTGCGGGCGCGTTTTGGTGATGGAACGGTGACCGGAAATAAAGCCAAGGATAGTGAGCGCCTCCAAATGACCCTCGATATGGCTCATGGTTTGGAGCCCAAGGAAAATCTCAATCGACTTGAGGAACTTTGGCTTTTCCAGGGCCTTGGTCGGGCTAACCTCGAACTCCTCGAAACCCTCATCAAGTGTGATGATCATCTCGTTGCGGCGTCTGCCTTTGGTTCCCTTCGTTATGCCGATGTTCCGACTGCCAAGCTTGCCGAACTCCTCAATTTCGGTGCGAAGCATTCCTCCCAACATGTCCGTCGTGAAGCGGTTTTATGTGCGTCCTACCGCGCCGGGGGCAGTCAGCTTGTGGAAGCAATTGCTCCGGTCCTTGATCAATCTGCCGGTTCTCATCTCGCCTACGCGATCAAGACCTCCTTGAACTCGTCGGCCCTGAAGCCTCACTGGTCCGAGGGTATTGCGGACAAGCTTGCCAATCTCGGAAAGCAAAGCGGTCCGATCGCGGAAAAGCTGACCAAGGCTGATAAGCAATTCGACCGTCAGAAAGGTCTCCAAACGGTCAAGATGGCTACCATCCCCGAGAGGCTTCTATTCACGAAGGACAAGTTCACGGTGAAAGCCGGGCAGCCGGTGAAGCTCGTCTTCCACAATCCGGATGTCACCGAGCACAATCTCCTCATTCTGGAGAAGGGGACGTCGGTTGAGGAGATCGGGATCGCGGCGAATGAGATGGCCAAGTCACCCGAGGGTGCCAAGAAGAACTACATCCCGGACGACAAACGCATCCTCCACGCGACGAAGCTCTTAAAAGTCGGCATGACGCAAACTCTCCGTTTCAAGGCCCCGCTGGAGCCGGGTCAGTATCCCTTTGTCTGCACTTTTCCCGGTCACTGGACCATCATGAAAGGAGTGATGACGGTGAGGTGAAAGTGGTTCGCTTCTTCGCCGTCGGCGATAGTGCGTCCCCGGACGGGACAAATTTAGAATTCAGAGGTGGCTTTGGCTGCCTCTTTTTTTGTATGCGAGGAGAATGAGAATGGCGTTTTGGTTCGGACTTTCTGGTTTGGGACTTTTCCTTTGCAGCGGCTGCGGCGAAGAAAAGGAGGGCGACGTCAGTGCTGTCGACGGACATGGTGAACCGAAGTATGGTAAAAGTGACGAGGTCCTGGTTCCGGCAACCGGTCAGCCGGAGATTGAAACGGCTCCGGGCGGGGAATGGGCCAGCGAACAGATTGCGGATGAGGTCAAGGCCGTTCTGAAGTCTTTGATTCACCATGAAGTTCCCGATGGTCTCACCGGGGATTTTAAAATGGCCTCACTCAAGCCGGCCGACCTGAAGGTGGAATACCGGTCCGATGGCATTGAGGTCTCACGGGGGAAATCGCGGGAGATTGCTGGTGCTGGAATTGATGAATTTGAATCCGCAGCCAAGGCCCTGTTTGGAGTGTATGCCGGGGGCAAGCCGGAGTATGAGCTTTTCAAAGTCTTTCGCGTTCATCTGGTGGGCGAGCTTATTCAAACGGGAATTCGCTTTGAATCAGCGGGCGTGATGGAGGGGGGTGGCCGCGCCCAACAACGGGCGGAGTGGCAGTGTCAATGGCTCAAAAACGAGGACGGCTCTTTGCGTTTGAAGTCTCTTGTGGTGGAGGATTTTGAGGAGGTTTGTTCGAGCGGGAGCGATTCTCCCTGGTTTGCCAACAAGGAGGTTGCGGTATTGGGAGGGAACTCCTCCTGGGCCGGGCAACTTCGTCACGGGCTTGATTTTTGGCTTCAGCGGATCGAGATATTTCACGGTTCTCATCTCAGTCAACGCTCGGGGCTCGCGGTGGGAGATATCGATGGCGATGGACTCGATGATCTTTATGTTCCGCAGCCTACCGGTCTGCCTAATCGGCTTTTTCTGCATCAAGAGGATGGCACGGCGCTGGATGTTTCGGCGGAATCGGGAGCGGACTGGTTGGACTTCACCTCGGCGGCCCTGATCGTTGATCTGGACAATGACGGTGATGGCGACCTGGCTTTGGCGACGAATTCCGGGATCGTCATTATGGAGAATAGCGGGGGCGCGAAGTTTGTGCGGCGGGCGGTTTTGAAGTCGGCGGATGATGATGTCGAATCACTCACTGCGATTGATTACGACGGCGACTCCGATCTCGATCTTTTTCTCTGTTTTGACTACGCAAAGGCGGGGGCGAGGAGCGGCGAACCGCGGGGCAGCGGGGTTCTTCACAATTCCAGCGATGGCGGGGCCAATGTTCTTTTTGCCAGTGGCATGGCGGATGGAAAGGGGTGGCTTTTTCAAGACGCCACTCGGGAAAGCGGGCTCGATTTCAAGAATCGACAGCACAGTCTCGCGGCGGCCTGGGAGGACTACGACAATGACGGAGATCCCGATCTATATGTCTCGAACGATTACGGCCACAATTGTCTCTATCAAAATGACGGGGGGAAATTCACCGAAGTAGCGGCAGCGGTAGGAGTGGTGGATGCCGGACCGGGGATGTCGGCGAGTTGGTCGGACTACGACCGGGATGGCGATATGGACCTCTATGTCGGGAACATGTTTTCCTCGGCGGGCGGGCGCATTTTCACGCAGGAGAAATTTCGGCCTTGGTTGGCTGAGGAGGAAAAAGGGCTCTACCGGCGTTTTGTCAAAGGCAACTCGATGTTCGAAAATCGGGGCGACGGGACCTTCACCGAAGTGGGTGCGGAGCGCGGCGTCGAAATCGCGCGGTGGGCCTGGAGTTCGATCTTTGGGGATTTCAACAACGACGGCTGGGATGATATCGTGGTGGCCAACGGGTATGTCACGGCGGCGGACACGGGGGATTTGTGAAGTTTTTACTGGCGACAGGTCGGGTCGCAGGAAGGAGTCCGGGGAACCTTTGGTTCGTCATTCGAGCAATCGCTGGGAGCGGCGGAGGATCCGCTCGTGACTTTGCTGCGGCAGGGGCGGAGTTTTAGCGGACGCGAGCGGCATTGTGGATTCCTGAACACAGGAGGAGCGCGGCGGTTCGCGGATGTTTCGGAAGTGAGCGGATTGAGTCTCCCGGAGGACGGGACCGGGGTGGCATTTTGCGACTGGGATCACGATGGTGATCTCGACTTGTGGATGGCGAATCGTTCGGGGCCGCAGCTCCGTTTTTTTGAGAACGAGGCCGTGTGGCCGGGCAGATCGGTCCGCATTCTCCTGGTGGGAAAGGACTGTAATCGCGACGCCATCGGGGCGCGGGTTACGGTGACTCCAATGGCGGGGAAAGCGGTCGCGCGGACCTTGCGGGCGGGTGAGGGATACCTTTCCCAGTCGAGTAAATGGCTCCACTTTGGACTTGGCGAAGATGCGGTGGCGAAGGTGGAAGTGCGTTGGCCGGGCGGGGTGAGTGAGGAATTTTCGGGAGTGAAAGCGGGTGGAGGGTATCAGCTCATACAAGGAGCGGGGGTGGCCGGGGAATGGCGATCTTCGGTAGAAGGGAAAGAGCTTCCGGCACCTGTGGATCAGCCTGAAGCAGAGAGTTCAACGGCCATTGTTCTCGGGATTCCGTTGCCGCTGCCTTCGCTTGATTATGAGATGGATTCGGGTAAAAAGATCGAAATTTTTGGCGAGCCGCTAAGGGGAAAGCGGGGATTGTTAGTGAACCTTTGGTCGGGTTCGTGTGAGCCTTGTCTGGAGGAATTGACCGCGTTTGCGGAGGCCCGCTCCAAGTTCGAGTCTGGTGGTCTTGGTGTGCTGGCTCTCAATGTCGATGGTCTCGAAGGCGGCGAAGAAGGTTCGCAGAGGGCGCGGAAAATCCTTCGTGATTTGCGGTTTCCTTTTTTCTCGGGAAAGGCAACGGCCTCGCTGGTGGGCTTTCTTCAGTTGGCCAACGATGAACTCATGGTGGCACAGCGGTCCTTGCCGGTGCCAACAAGTTTTCTGGTCGATCGAAACTGGCGTCTCGTTGCAATCTACAAAGGGAAAATCCGTCCACAGGAAGTGATCGACGAGCTTGATCGCCTCGATCTGCCCTTTGAGGAGCGCCGCGGCGGAACTTTACCATTCCCGGGAAGGTGGAACTTCGAGCCGAAGAATTTTGTGATGCTCAACTTTGCGGATCGTTTGTTTCAGCGGGGGTTTTATGAGGAAGGGCGGGATTTGGTGACGCGTTATGCGCGTTTTTTGGAGCCGCAACCGCTCTTTTCCGGGGTGTTATCGAATGCGGGTTTACGATGCCTTGAGGCAGGGAGGGCGGATGAGGCGAAGGAGTATTTTGAGAGAACCTTGAAGCTTGATGGTCATCGGATCACGGCGCTTCATGGGCTTTCGAGGGTGTTCTCGGAGAGTTTAATTTTGGAAAACCAGGTGGAGGCCTTGAAGTTCGCCCGGCGTGCGGCCGCGGGAAGCAATTATAACGATCCCGAAGTGCTGCTCACTTTGGCGGAGTGTTTGGTTAAAAGTGGGCAGGAAAGGGAGGCGGTCGGAGTCGTGACAAAAGCGCTGACCTTGCCGAAGGTGAAAACGATTCCAGGTTTGGCCAGAAAACTGGAAGAGGTCGGTGAGCGGTGAATCGGAATAGAAAATCCGTGATTAGTGTCATTTTTGGAGCCTTTTCGGTATAGGGAGTCGGAATGGATAAGGATTTGGATTCTGCTTTTGTGAATGAAATCGCGCAATCACAGCCGATGATGCGTGCTTATCTTGCCAAGATACTTGCGAACTCGAGTTCGACCGACGATGTCCTGCAAGAGTCAAATAAAGTTGTTTGGGTCAAGCGGGCCGACTGGGATCCAGAGACACCGTTTTTGAAGTGGGCCTATCGGATTTGTTACTTTCAAGCGAAGGCCTTCATGCGGGATGTGGGACGGGAGCGATTGGTTTTTCGAGAGGAATTACTCGAGATTTTAGCAGAGGAACATCCGCGTGATGATGCAGGTGGTCCTCGAGAACAAGCCTTGATCGGTTGTCTCCAAAAGCTGCGTCAAAAGGATCGCAAACTAGTGTTGTGTCACTACGATTCCAAAGAGAGTTTAGGCGAGACGGCGGTTGATTTGGGAGTTCCTGCGAACACCTTGTCTCAGCGACTGCGACGAATCAGAATTCAGTTGCACGATTGTATTCAGCGAACCCTTACCGCTAATTCATTATGAAGGAATCCTATGAACTGATCTGGAAGCTGATTGATCGAAGCATTACCGGGGAAGAATTTGAACAACTGCAGGAGGCGCTTTCCGAGAGTGCTGAGTTGCGGAGATTTTATCAGGAGAGTTTGGAAACCGAGGAATCATTGCGAGGAATTGATCTGAATTTAGCAGGGGATAGCTTGATGGAAAAGCGGAGATGGGGTGGGTGGAAGGTTGCCAAGTGGGGTATCGGGGTCGGAGGTGCGTTGGCGGCTTGTCTGGCAGTCATCTTTTCCCTGCCTGACGAATCAACAGAGATTGATCGGCCCTCTTTGGTGAAGGATCCACAGCGGAATTTTCAATTTACCCCGTGGGACAGCGGGCGGGATGAAAAGGAGACTTCCGCGTTGGCGGCTGAGATCCGGGAGAGGGCGCTCTGGGCGGCTTCGATTACAGCGGTGGGCGGCGTAGGGGATGGCAGCAAGATTGCTTTGCCTTACGCCCTTACCGGTGGAATTCTGAAAGTGACAGAGGGATGGGTCGAGGTGACTTTCGAGGAAAGTGCCGTGGTAAGGTTGGAGGCGCCAACGACTTTTGAAATCATTTCGGCTTCTTCCGGTTATCTCTATCGGGGCAATGTGCTGGTAAGCGATGACGGCGATGGTGCGCTCTTTGATCTGTTTTATGATCAGGGGAGAGTGGTCGACATTGGAACTTCCTATGCAATGCAGATCGATGAGGACGAGGGGTATCGCATATTTGTGATGGAGGGGACGGTGGACAATTACAATGGTGCCATTCTGGGTTTGGACCGTCTTAAGGAGGGCGATTTGTTGGCTGGGAAAAATGCCGGAAGGGTTTCCATCGAGCGAATTGCAGAGACGCCATCGTGGGTTGCAAAAGGAGGGGCGCGTCGGGAATTGCCCGGGGTGGAGACGGGGGATGGTCCCCTCAAAATCCAAACGACGACCTGGCTCAGGGGTCGTGCAGGTGGGGGAGTGGCCTCCGGGAGCCTGGCGGGAGTGAGGCTCCGGGTGACTTCGGATGCGTGCCACAATTCGGGGGAGGTTCACCCGATGAGGTGGACACAGCATCTCAACGAATTTCAGCCTGCGGAGGTTTGGTATCATGCCGAGTGTGCCGCGATCGGGGCGGTGGCAAATCCGTTTGGCCATCTTGGAGCGACTTCGGTGGTGGTGGATTTTCAGGATGAAGTGGAGAATCCGATCCTGTTTTTTGGTTGGGGAGAGGCCTCGTTGAAGGTTGATTTGGGGGCGCTCAAGATTCTCGATCATTCATTTTTTCGTTCCCATCCCTCGATTCAATTTAAAGACAAGATGATTGATTTTGGGAGGGGTTCTCACCGACAGAATATCGAAGGACAGGTCGCATCGGTGAAGATCACGGGGAAGTTTGGACCGACCCGCCCCCTGGTCTTTGATTTGGTGAGTTCAAACAGTCTGCCTTCCTCTTTGTCATTCTCACTGGGGCTTGTGGAACAATAAGTCAGATCATTTGTTGCGCATTTTTCGCAGGAATTTTGTCATTAAAGAAGGAATGACGGTATAATTCTTACGAAGAGGTTGTTTGAACACCGCAACGCTGGCTGGCGGATGGTTGAAACAACCCGAAAAGACAAAAATCAAATCAATCATAAAATGAAACCATCTCTAAAGTCTCTAATGCCAATTTGCGGGTGCGCGCTGACAGCCCTTGCTTTTAATTCTGCGAATGGAGCCGTGATCACGGTTGGCGATTATCTGGTCTCCAACAATCTATCGGGTGGGGCGTCTGATGCCAGTTACTCGGAACCCGGGGCTTTTGCTGGTGACGACTTTGGTCAAGCTAACTCTTTTGGCGGGGATCGTCGCTGGGGCAATGACGGGGCCGCAACCTCTGCCAGTTGGGCTTTCGACGGCTTGGCCAACGGTGTCTATGACGTCTACGCTTCATGGAAAAATGACGGACAGGGAAACGTGAGTTTGGCTCATTACACTGGCACCGATG
The DNA here is from genome assembly GCA_937916505.1 of uncultured Verrucomicrobiales bacterium. Lineage (GTDB taxonomy): Bacteria > Verrucomicrobiota > Verrucomicrobiia > Verrucomicrobiales > Akkermansiaceae > SW10. The sequence goes on from CALFSW010000279.1 coordinate 30,562, forward strand.
GATTCGTGAACATTGACCTTGATCAACGCGGAGGCGCTGCAGCCTTGCCGGGTGTCGTCATTAATGACGGAAACAATGATATTAATTTCGCCAGCGTTGGGCAAGTGACCGTCGCTGATGGGAATTTCACTCTGACGGTTGACGACAGTGTCACTGGAAGTGCCGATGGCGCCTCCTTCATCTTCGCTGATGCGGTGGCGATCAGGACTGCTGTTCCCGAGCCTTCTTCCGTTCTTCTGGTCACTCTTGCCGGCCTTGGTTTGGTTCGCCGCCGGCGGGGCTAGGGATTGATACTGCGAGGGGGCCTCGAATCAGGAAATTCCTGGCCTCCCCTAATGACCCTCCCAAGCAATTTTATTTTGGTAGAATTAAGAATTTATGAAACTGAAAAATAGCTCTCAAATCATTGCTTGTGCATTCGTCTTGTTGGGTTTTGGCCCTTTGAGGGCAGAAATTCTGCAGGTGCAAGATACGGCGGGGGATAATTATCTGGTCATCGATGCCAGCAGTGATGGTTTGGCAAACGCCAATTACTCCGAGCCGGGAGTGTTTGGTGGTGGTGATGCCGGTCAGCCTGATTCATGGAATGGTGACCGCCGGTGGGGGAACGATGGGGCTGCGACGACGGCAGTGTGGTCTTTTTCCGAGGTGCCGGACGGAACATACGACATCTATGCGTCCTGGCGGAATGATCCTCAGGGGAACGTGAGCATGGCACATTATACCGGGACCGACGGTTTTGTGGACGTGGATCTCGATCAGAGCGGGGGAGCAGTAGCTCTTCCGGGAATCGTTTTAAATGACGGGGCCGGGGATATTAACTTTGCGTCGCTGGGTCAGGTGACGATTGCGGACGGAGACTTTGCGCTGACGGTTGATGACAGCGTGACGGGGAATGCGGATGGAAATTCCTTTATTTTCGCGGATGCGGTTGCCCTGGGGCCGGTTGAGATTTTCGACTTTGACGAGGATGGCATGCCGGATGATTTTGAGGAGCAGTTTGGACTCAACAAAGATGATCCGTCAGATGCTGCAGTTGATGGCGATATGGATGGGCTTACGAATCTGGAGGAGTTTCAAGCTGGAACCGACCCAACGGATGACGACTCGGATGACGATGGCTCGCTTGATGGAGAAGAGGTCAATGATCGTGGAACCGACCCCAACGATGATGATAGTGATGACGATGGCCTCAAAGACGGAGTCGAAACCGGCACCGGAATTTTCGTAGATGAGGCTGACACCGGCACCGACCCGAATAACCCGGACTCCGATGGCGATGGCACCACTGACGGTGAGGAGGTGTCGAATTCGACAGATCCCAATGCCTCTCAGTTCCGTCAGGTCACGGATGGTGAGGGAAACGTCTACCTGGTCATCGACAACGGACTGGATGGGAACGGTGACGGTATGGTGGATCTCAAAACTTTGGGTTACTCCGAGGGAGGTGTTTTATTCGAAGGTCAGGACACTACGACGGTCCAAGATGACTCCTGGGCAAAAGATCGCCGCTGGGGGAACAGCGGGATCGACACGACCGCGACCTGGAGTTTCACGGGCCTGGAGAGCGGGACCTACTCGGTTTATGCCTCCTGGAGAAATACCCCTCAAGGCAACGTCAGCACTGCGAGGTATTCCATGAGCGATGATGGAGTCGAGGTGGAATTGGACCAAAGCCTGGGAGCTGAAGGATACCCCGGAATCATCCTCAGCGACGATCTCTTGGATATTAATTTTGCGCTGCTGGGAGAGGTCGGGGTCTCTGACGGAAACCTGGATGTCACGGTTGATGACAGCGTGACCGGTGCGGGGGATCCCAATACCTTTATCTTTGCCGATGCCATCGCGATTGGACCAATCAATGCCCTGGGCGGGATCGGTGGTCTTGTGATCACGGACATTAGCTACTCGCCAGATGGGAGTTTGCTGACCCTGACCTGGAATTCCCGACCGACCCAAACCTATGCCGTTGTTTTTTCCACTGATCTGGTTGATTGGTCGGGAGACTTGAACGACAGCGTTTCGGGAGATGAAGGGCAAAGTACCACACGCACCTTTAATCTGACGACGACTGGAATTGCGGGTAGCGAGAAGGTGTTTTTCCGGGTCGAAAAACGCTGATTCCGGTTCCTACATTTTATGACAACTTTCTTCGCCCGGGCCTTCTTTGCGGGAGGCTTATTCACCTCCATTGTCCTTTCTGCCGGAGCGCAGGTTTCCGTGACTGATGCGGGCGGCGATGAATATCTCGTCATCGATAATGGGGATGCCTCTCCCGCCTACACAGAGGGTGGGGGCGGCTTTGCCGGAACTGACAACGGGCAGGCCGATTCCTGGAATGGCGACCGTCGGTGGGACAATGGCGGAGGAGCGAATACCGCCGCCGTCTGGACGTTCGATGACCTCCCATTGGGGCAATACGATGTTTATGCCTCCTGGCGAAACGAGGCGCAGGGGAACCTCACCACTGCGGCACCCTATCAGGTAAGCGATGGCCTCGGAACCGTGGTGAAAAATCAGCGCGCGGGGAATGACGGCGACCTTGTTCTCGATGACAGCGGCAGCCGGTCGATTGAATTCTCCCTTCTGGGACGTGTGACGGTGACCGATGGCACCGTGACGGTGATTTTAAATGATGATGCTTCGACTGCGGGAGACACCTACGTTTTCGCCGATGCCATCGCCCTTGGCCCCATGAATCAGGCTGCTCCGGATAGAGACGGCGATGGCATGCCGGACGACTGGGAGGACGCCAATGGTTTCAATAAAAATCTCGATGATTCCGGTGGTGATCCTGATACCGATGGCTCAACGAATCTGGAGGAATTTCAAAACGAAACCGACCCACGAAATCCAGATTCCGATGACGATTCGTTGACGGACGGAAAGGAATCAAACAGCGGGCTTTGGGGTGGTCCCAATAACACGGGGACGGACCCAAATGATGACGACACCGATAACGATGGCCTTTCCGACGGAATCGAGGGCAACACGGGCATCTGGATCAGTCCGACTGCTACCGGAACCAATCCGCTCATTGCGGACAGCGATGGTGACGGTTTGCTCGATGGTCTGGAGAATCCCGACCTCCCTTTTGCGGGTCCAAGTCAACCGGGAACCGATCCCAATCGAGGTGATAGTGATGGTGATTCACATGGAGATGGTATCGAGATTGCCGGCGGAAGTGATCCCACAGATCAGGCAAGCGAGCCCATGATTGTGGGATCTTCCAATGCCATTGTCATCAATGAGATCCACTATGATCCCGAGGACCAAACAATGCGCGCGGAATTCATCGAGCTCTACAATCAGGGAGATCAATCGGTGAATCTTCTCGGGTGGGAACTGAGAGGCGGGGTGGAATTTACTTTTCCCAATACCGTGCTTGCACCGGGGGAGTATCTCGTGATTGCGGAAACCCCGGCGGTTGCCTTGAGCGAGTTCGGAGTGACTGCAATTGGTCCCTGGAGTGGTCGCCTGAGTAATTCGGGGGAGGAGATTCGTCTGCGAGATGCTGTCGGCACGACGGTGGACGAGGTGAACTACGGAGTCGGCTTTCCGTGGCCGACCGCCGTCCATGGGGAGGGGCCATCGATGGAGTTGATGAATCCTCAGCTCGACAATGATCTTGGAGGCTCGTGGCGTAGTGCCAGTGCTGGCTACAGTGGCCCCTCTCTGACTTATCTTGCTCCGGCAAGCACAAGTTGGACCTACCACCTCGGTGAGACCTATCCGGGCGATGATGGTGCGGGGAAATCCTGGATCGAAAGCGGCTACGACGAATCCGGCTGGCTCGCGGGCACCACGCCCATCGGCTTCGGCGACGGTGACGATAACACCTTGATCGCCGGGATGCAGAGCAACTACATCAGCCTTTTTCTGCGTCATGAATTTACGGTCGCGCCGGGTAGTCCCATCCCCACTTCATTGCTCCTGCGGGCTTACTTCGACGACGGGTGCGTCGTTTATATTAATGGAAGGGAGGTTGCCCGCTTTTCTCTTGATGCTGGAGAGATCCCATTTCCACCGCCGGCTGGCTTTGCGCAGAATCACGAGGCGGCTTGGGAGGAAAAAATACTCAACGGCACCGCCTCCTACCTGCATACCGGGATCAATACCATCGCCATCCAGATCATCAATCAGAGTTTGGGTAGCGGAGACTTATCCATCGACGCGGAACTCAAGACACCGCCTCCGAGTTCCGAAATCGGCGTTCCTACTCCGGGAGCGGCCAATTCGGTCTTTACTCTCGCCGCGCCACCCCAGATCCGGCAGGTCGATCACACTCCCGAACAACCAAAGTCTGGCGAGGATGTCCTGATCACCGCTAAAGTGACTGACCTTTTTGGTGTCAGCAACGTGGTCCTCTCTTATCAGGTCGTTGATCCTGGTTCCTACATTCGATTGACCGACAGCAATTACGAAACGAGCTGGGTCGAGGTGTTGATGAAGGACGATGGCACGGGTGGAGATGTCTCCGCAGATGACGACCGCTTCACCGCCATCATCCCGGCCTCAGTGCAGACCCATCGCCGCCTTATCCGCTACCGCATCACCGCATCGGATGGCGGTGGATCCTCGGTGCAGGTTCCATTGACGGACGACCCCCAGCCAAACTTCAGCTACTTTTGTTATGATGGAGTTCCTTCTTGGACCGCGTCGGCACGACAAGGTTTCACTGCTCCGGTGACTTTTCCTTCCGAAGTATTGGAATCTGTTCCGGTTTATCATCTGATTGCGACGGACAGTGATGTGACGAGTTGCCAGTATGCCGCCGGATCCCGCAATACCCGCTTTCTGGGTACGATGGTTTACGATGGGCGGGTCTATGATCACATCAGATTCAATGTCAGGGGCGAGGGCTCGACTTATCGGACTGGTAAGAATAAATGGCACTTCCGCTTCAACCGGGGACATGAATTTGAAGCGCGCGATAATTTTGGTAAGAAGGTCGGCTCACCTTGGCGCAACATGAAGGTCAATGGCGGCACTGCTCCGTGGACTTATGTGAATCGCGGCATGGCCGGAGTGGATGAGTGTCTTACTTACCGCCTGTTTGACCTGGCGGGCGTGCCTTCAAGCCGAACGAGCTATTTTCATTTTCGGGTGATCGATGAATCAATCGAACAGTTCAGCAATGACCAATATCGGGGCGATATTTGGGGGCTCTACCACAGTGTCGAGGTGCCGAGCGGTCGCTTCCTGGAGGATCGGGGATTGCCCGATGGAAATATTTACAAACTGGACGCTGAAAGCCAACAGGACAACCAAGGTGCCGACGAACCGAAAGGACCCGGCGACTTCAATTCCATTCGTGGTAATCTGAACACCGGAAAAACCCAGGAATGGTGGGCTGCAAATACCGATGTCAGCAATTATGGGCGCTTTAAGGCGGTGGCTGAAGCGGTCACCCACTACGATCAACGTGATGGTCGCCAAGGATACTATTATCACAATCCTGACTCCGGGAAGTGGATGCTCATGCCGTGGGATTGCGATACCATGTTCCAACTCACCCCGAAGTATTACACGTGGGATCGCTTCCGCCTTTGCATCGATCCACGCTATCCACAGAATCTACTCGAAGCAAAAAACGAGCAAAGAGAAGTGTTGGATCTTCTCTTTAATGCCAAAGCGGTTGATACCGTGTTGGCCGAATTGGTTGATATCGTTAACCCTGCCGGGCAGCCCCTGACCTTGGCTGACATGGATCTTGTCGCATGGGATTATAATTCGCGCACTCCCGGTCAATTCAAGGGGTCTTACAATGTGCTCACCGGGAGTTCCGATCCCGCTGGGCGAACCTACACCCGGACTCTTATCTCTGCCGACCACGAGGGGCAAATGGACTACATCAGGAAGTTTATGCAACCCGGAGGATACGGCTATGACAACCTCGTGAACGAAGCGGCCGATGGCAATATCCCCGCCACTCCCCTCATTTCTTATACCGGAACAGCCGGATATCCGACCGATGGTTTGGCATTTTCAACGTCGAACTTTAGTGACCCAAGCGGGGGGGGGACGTTTTCCGCGGTCGAGTGGCGCATCGGTGAGGTGTCCGATCCGCTGGCACCGAATTACGAATCGGAAGTGGAACAGCCCTACGAGGTTGATGCCGTTTGGGAGAGTGGTGTTCTGGGCGTCTTTGCGAACAAGCAGATTGTGCCCTCCGGAGTGTTGCGAGTAGGAAGCAGCTATCGGGCCCGGATTCGTCATCAGGACAGCAGTGGAAGATGGAGTCATTGGTCGGAGCCTCATTCCTTCATTGCGGGGCAACCGAATGTGGCTCCTTATTTGGCGGGGTTGGTGATCAGTGAGATCATGTATCATCCGGAGGGTAATGGTGATTTGGAATTTATCGAGCTGATGAATGTCGGGCCGGTTGTTCTTGCTCTCTCGCCTTTGAGGTTCATCGATGGCATCGAGTTCGATTTTTCGACGGGACGTATCGATTCCCTTGCTCCTGGTGAACGTGTTTTACTGGTGCGAAATCTTGTGGCTTTTGAGGCTGCCTATGGCTCCGCTCTTCCGGTGACGGGCGAATATTTTTCGGGTGGACTGAGCAATGGAGGTGAATTGGTGGTCCTCTCATTTGGAGGTGACCTCCCCCTCCGTGAAGTGAACTATGACGACAGTTCTCCGTGGCCGGTCGCGGCAGACGGAGAGGGAAGAAGTCTCGTTTTGATCGGCCCCGAAGGTGTTCCGGATCATGCCGACCCGTTGAACTGGCGGAGCAGTGTCTCGAATGGAGGCAATCCCGGTCAGAGTGATGCCCTGCCATATCCGGGTGGCGATTTGCTTGCTTATGCCTTGGCCGGTGGTCCGGTGTTTGATTTCGAGCAGCTGACTTTAACCGTTCCCCTTAATCCGGGAGCCGATGAAGTGATCGTGACCCCGGAGTGGAGCTCTGACCTGAAAACCTGGCATTCCACCGGCTTTATCCTGAGTGGCCGGGAACCGGAGGTCTGGGCTGTGACGGTTCCGGGTCAACGGCTCTTTTTGCGGGTCAAAGCGGCTTCGAGACGCTAGGACTCTGTTCCTGTTTACAGAACTATCATGAGAAGAGCTGCGTTCATCGCCATCCAAGGCCTCGTTGTTTCCCAGGTGCAGGCGGATATTGATTTCAACCGTGATATTCGGCCCATCCTATCCGCGAACTGTTTTTCCTGCCACGGGCCGGATCAGGAGTCGAGGGAAGGGAAGCTCCGGCTCGATACTGCCGAGGGTGCCAGGAAGTCGTTGGGTCCGGTCGATGAAAGCGAACTGATTTACCGAATCGAGACCGACGATGAAGACGATTCAATGCCGCCGGAGGACTCCGGACACAGTCTGACGGGGGAGCAGAGAAAACTGCTTCGGCGTTGGGTTGAAGCCGGGGCGGAGTATGAGGAGCATTGGGCGTTTCAGATTCCCAAGAAGATCGAGGTGCCGGAGGGCACGCATCCGCTCGATCATTTTGTTTCGAAGCGACTTGAGGAGGAGGGATTGAAGCTTTCCAAACCTGCTGATCGGAACTCGCTAATTCGGAGGGTCTCTCTAGATCTGACAGGTTTGCCGCCGACTCTTGAAGAGGCGGATGAGTTCCAGAAATCGGGAGATCTTGGGATAGTGGTTGATCGCTTGCTCGAATCCGAGGCCTTTGGAGAGCACTGGGCCCGGATGTGGTTGGATTTGGCCCGCTATGCCGATACCAAGGGCTATGAAAAAGACCGACCGCGTCTGATTTGGCGATACCGCGATTGGGTCATCGACGCCCTGAACGCGGACATGCCCTACGATCAATTTACGGTGGAGCAGCTCGCGGGAGACCTTTTGCCGAATGCCACGAACGAGCAGATTTTGGCGACCGCTTTCCATCGTAATACGATGGAGAATGACGAAGGAGGAACCGATGATGAGGAGTTTCGCGTCGCGGCCGTCAAGGATCGGGTGGACACCACGGTGCAGATTTGGATGGGGATCACGATGGGTTGCGCGAAATGTCACACTCACAAGTATGACCCGATCAGCATTGAAGATTATTACTCCTTCTATGCCTTTTTTAATCAGACCGAGGACGCGGATCGCGGCGCTCCGGTCGCCTCGATTCCAACGCGTGAACAGAGTGAGCAGATCCGCAGTCTTGAGGTGGAGGTTGAATCTCTTTCCGCGCAGATTGAGGCGAAACCGGAGGGGTTCAATGAGGCCTTTGCGACCTGGAAAGCAGGGCTTAAGGATGGACTGCTTTGGCAACCGCTCCGATTGGTTGAGCAGAAGACAAAACATGCCAGGATCGGGCAGGCTCCGAACGGAACTTTGCAGGTGGAGGGGGAGCTTCCCGAAAAGGACACGTGGACCCTCACGCTTGATTTACCCGCTGATCAGCCGGTGATCGCTTTGCGAGTTGATGCCCTGACCAAGAAGGCGGGTGGAAAGTGGAAAGATAAGAACGTCGTTCTCCGCGAGCTCACGGCGGAATGGCTCGCTGACGGGAAGAAGCCTCAAAAGCTGCAACTTAAGAATCCCCGGGCTGACTTTTCACAAAAGAATTGGGAGGTCGCCAAGGCGATCGATGGAAAGACGAAAGTAGGTTGGGCCTTCTCTCCAAAAGCGGCGGAGCCTCATGCGGCCGTCTTTGATTTTTCCAAGCCTCTCTCCGGCGGGAAACTTCGCCTGATTCTGGAGCAGGAATACGGCGGTGGCCTTGTTTTCGAATCCTTCCGCCTCTCGGTGAGCACTCATCCGGCGGAGTGGCTCACTGCGGATGTTGATTCCGAAGCGGGATTGGCTTCGGTATTTCAGTCCAAGGTTTTCGAACCGACCAAGAAGCTGAATGCCCGGCTTGCTGAAGTACGAAAAGAATTGGAGCAAGTTCGGCGTGCGATACCGACGACACCCATCATGCGTGAACTTGCTTCCAGTCGCCAAAGAGTGACCAAGATTCATCAGCGGGGAAGCTTCCTGGATCAGGGAGAGAAAGTGTCGGCACGTTTGCCTGAGATGTTTGGTAAGCTTCCTGAAGGGGCACCTTCAAATCGACTCGGAGTGGCGCGATGGCTCACTCATCCCGACAATCCGCTGGCCGGGCGAGTTATGGTCAACCGGGTCTGGGCCCGCATGTTTGGGGTGGGCATTGTTGAGACCGAGGAAGATTTTGGGACGCAGGGAGCGGTGCCGACTCATTTGGAATTGCTCGACTGGCTCGCGGTTGATTACCGGGAGAATGGATGGTCTCTCAAGAAGCTCCTGAAGACGATTGTGATGTCGAAGTCTTATCAGCAGAGTTCGAAGGTGTCCCCCGGGCAACTTGCCGCCGATCCCCGCAACAGGCTCCTGTCCCGGGGCGCCCGCTTTCGCCTCAGCGCGGAGATGGTGCGCGACCAGGCCCTTGCCGCGTCAGGTCTCCTGACGCGAAAGATTGGTGGGCCTTCGGTGATGCCACCGCAACCACCCGGAGTCTGGAAATCAACCTACAGCGGCGACAAGTGGAAGAATGCCACTGGCCCGGACCGCTACCGCCGTGGAATTTACACTTATCTCAAGCGTACCAGTCCCCATCCGGCGATGACGACCTTTGACGCCGGTTCGGGCGAAGTTTGCCAGATCCGCCGGGTGCGAACCAACACGCCACTGCAAGCTCTCGTGACCCTGAACGATGTTGCTTTCGTGGAAGCGGCCGGTGCTCTGTCCCAACGCATGACCGACATTGCCCACGGGTTTCGCTTGGTCCTGATCCGACCACCTTCGGCGAAGGAACTGGCGCGTCTTGAAGAACTCCATTCTTCCATGAAGGAACACTATGCGAGCGACTCAGTCGCTGCCAAGGAACTGCTCACCGTGGCGGGACTCAAAGAAGGCGATGCCGCCATGGTTGCGGTCGCCAATGTTCTCCTTAACCTCGACGAAACCCTCTCAAAGCCATGAACCTTCATCACGAAAAAATCCGAGCCCAGACTCGTCGCCATTTCTTCGGCCAAGCCGGGATGGGTTTTGGGGCGATGGCTCTCAACCAACTTCTTGCGGCCGAGCAGCGGCCCGGCATGAAGATTCCCGCGAAGGCCAAGTCCATCATCTATCTCCATATGGCGGGGTCGCCCTCTCAGATTGATCTCTTTGAAAACAAGCCGGCTCTCACCAGGTTTAACGGGAAGGATTGTCCGGAGGAGTATCTCGAGGGGAAGCGTTTCGCCTTTATCAAGGGCACGCCCAAGATGATGGGGCCGGTCTTCGACTATCAAAAACGCGGCCAAAGCGGACAGTGGGTGAGCGATTTGCTCCCTGGCCTGAGCTCGGTGATCGATGACGTGTGCGTCATTCGCTCGATGCACACCGATCAATTCAACCACTCGCCGGCGCAGCTTCTTTTGCAAACCGGCAACCCCCTTCCGGGCTATCCTTCGATGGGCTCGTGGGTGAACTACGGGCTTGGGACCGAGAACAAAAATCTCCCCGGCTTCGTCGTGCTGGCCTCGGGTGGCAAAACCCCGAGTGCGGGAAAGTCGCTCTGGGGATCGGGCTTCCTTCCAACTCTCTACCAAGGGGTGCAATGCCGCACCGATGGGGGAGATCCCATTCTTTATCTTTCGGATCCGAAGGGAATGAATCGAGAAGCCCGGCGCAAGACGCTTGATGCTCTCAAGGATCTCAACGAGTTCCAGCACGAGCACGTCGGCGATCCCGAGACGCTGACGCGAATTTCGCAATACGAATTGGCTTATCGCATGCAGATGTCGGTTCCCGGGGTTATGGACATCAGCAAGGAGCCGCAACACATTCTTGATTTGTATGGAGCCAAGCCCGGCCACGTTTCCAATGTTGAAACGGCCGCCGACCCGCGCCGCCTCTACAAAGGCGATGATCCCACTTTTGCCAACAACTGCGTGCTGGCGAGACGGCTTGTCGAAAATGGCGTCCGCTTTGTTCAGCTTTATGATTGGGGATGGGACCACCACGGATCGTCACCGGGCGAATCCATCGACGAAACCCTTCCCATCAAATGCGAGCAGATTGACCGGGCGATCGCGGGGCTCATTAAAGACCTCAAGCAACGGGGTCTTTTTGAGGAAACCCTCATCGTTTGGGGGGGCGAATTTGGCCGCACGCCCATGATGCAGAACAACGTCAACTCGACACTGAAGCCAGGATACTACGGCCGCGATCACCACCCGCACGCCTTCACGATGTGGATGGCTGGCGCTGGCATCAAACCGGGTGCGTATGGTCAGACCGATGACATCGGCTACTACATCGGTGAGAATCCGGTGGGTATCCGCGACATGCAAGCGACGATTTTACATCTCCTCGGTCTCAATCCCCACCGTTTCAGTTTCGCCTACCAAGGGCTTAATCAACGCCTCATCGGTCCGGCTGATGAGGGCAAGGTTGTGAAGGGGATTCTTGCTTAGCTGGTTTAGGAATGATCGAAGAGACGATCATTCTCACCTGAGGAGTTGAAAGCGCACGAAAAAATGAAGGGAAGATCGGCTTAATCGCGGGGCATCGACGTCGGGATAAAGCGCCACGTCGCGCTACCTCCTGATCCGGTGATCTCTCCGGACACGGTGGCGAAGATGGGCCCGAGTGTTCACCCTGCGGCGAGGGCGATCATTGGGCTCCCTCCGATTTGATGAGAGGATCAGAGGTTCCCATGATGTCGTTCGCGCGCTGGTCTCGAATGATCAGCCTCCAAGAGCCGTCCGCGTCCTTGCAACGAGGCTGGTATTTTTTTTGCCGGAGCCCTGCAGCCAGAAGACACTGGCGGCGAGAAAACGGTCACGCATTTGTGGGGAAATATTGTAATAATCCTCCAGCACCGCGGAACTAAACTTGTAGTCGTGTGAGCCGGTGCCCTTAAGATAGATCAGGCGTTGGGCTTCCCGCATAAAGGGCTTTGGGTCCTTGGTTGATTTGAGGTAGGCGAGAGCCTTGCGCGCGGCCATTTCCTTGTTGCCGCTGATTTCGGAAAAAATATCCTCGATACCGGGAACCCCTTCAACCGGCTCAAATTGATCAATCTTGACGCCCTCCTTGATACCACCCCGGTCGCGAAACATTGTCAGGAATGCCGCATTCTGGAGGAGGAGGAATTTACGGGTCTCGTCGTTGAAGGTGTTTTGGTGTGCGTAGTGCAGGGCATTGGTGGTGGTGCTGGCGTGAAGTGAAATGATTCCAGGCTGGCGCATGAGCATTTCGGAAGCATGTTGGAAAAGACCGTCCCAGATGGACTGCGGGGAAATTTTCCGATTGAGGAGCTCAACGACCTTTCGGCTCGCATCCTCCCAGGTTCCGCCCCGAAGGACGGTGAGCATTTCGATGGTGGCCTCTTTTTTGGTCTCACCGCGTTGCCAGTCACTCCGGATGGTTTTTTGTAACTCTTCATTCAAGCGGCCCGGGAGGTCGGCTTCATGGCTGCTCTGCTGTGGATTGCTCCCATTGTGTTGCAATAAGGCATATCCAAGAGAGCGGAGGACGGGCTCGGAATGTTTCCAGCCGATCGCTTGCAGAGTTCGCCAGCTGTTGGCGACGTAGATTGCCTTGTGGCCGATGTCGCGGAAGTCCCTTGCGCCATACTGTGCGAAGAGGTCGAAGACTTCCTGGGCGCCCGCCGCCCGTGCCAAGCCAGACGTCGCGGCATCGACTTTGGCTTCGTCCCAGTGATCCATTCCTTCCGCAAACATCTTGCGGGCTTTGTCTGAAGAGGGGACTTCGGATTCCTTGACCGAAGCCATGGTCCAATCTCCCTCCTGCACATCCCGGGCTTGGGAAGATTTAAAATAATCGAGCGCCCAAAAGATGGGGAGCCATCGGTCGGAGTCCGGAGAATTGACACTGGCAAGGTGAGCCGAGTTGACGACCAGCACGGCATGAAATTTGAATCCCACCGGACGAGGTTGGATGTTTCTCACGCCGGCAAGGAGAAGTGCGCTGAGGATTTCGCGGTAAGTCGTTCCTTTCTTGATTCGTCCGGCGACCTCTTCCAAAAGCCGCTCGCGGGGAGTTTCCTCCAGCAGCCGAACCAAGGGTTCGATTTCCGGACGAAACCGGACTTGGTTCGGGTCGAGCTTTACGTCATCGGCTCCGAGTAGGGGAATCTTTGAGAGAAAGCCGAGAGCTCCGGCCGCGGCGCCGGTTTGAAGGAGGTGACGACGGGATGGATGCAACTTCATCCCAGGAAGCTAGCGCGATCACGAGATGAAGTCGCGCATGAAAGCAATTTCCCAACGGGTGCGGACCAATTCCCACTTATGCGCCATCGACTTTCCCTAAAACAACCCGCTTCTTGAGGTCATATTTTCCGCCCTTCTTCACCATGATCCACTTCTTTTCATCGGGGGTAGCGTCTGTCCACGATTTCGGATTATAGACCAGAACCGCGCCTTTATCTTTTCCGATGACTTCGAACTGATCCCCCTTCACCACAATTGCGACGTCTTCGTCGATCCCGATGCCAAGGAGCTCGGTGCGGTTAAACTCCTTTTGCATTTTTTTCTGCGGATCTTCCAAAACCTCTAGAAGATCCTTCTGCCGGCCTCTGGCGATGCAATGCTGATCGATGGCGGTGTTCTTCATAAATCCAAACCCGCGTTGCACATCGCCCACCATGATGGTGTTTCCGCTCGTGTCTCCACGCGCGAGAAAGGAGCCCTGAATGGTGGCTCCCGCCGATGACCCCCCGATGGCGCCGCCCCGTTCGAGGACTTTATGAAATTCCTTCTCGGTTCGCGTTCCGCCATAGGCTTTTGTAAATCTCCACTGCCGGCCACCACCGAACCATACGCCGGTGGCGGTGGTGAGTGGTTTTACGAAATCTTCCGTGTCCGCTTTCTTGCGGTCATGGGTATGGAGAATGGCAACGCTGGCGACCCCCATCTGTGTGGCCAATTGCACCGACCATGAGCGTTGATAGTCGAAATTTGGATCACTTGAAGCGGCTGTCGGGACAATGACAATGTGCGCCTTTTTCCCTCCCGCCAACTCCACGAATTTTTGGAAAATTTGGGGGAAGGTTCGATCACGACCGCCTCCACCCATGATGACCAGGGTTCCCTTTTTTGGGCCGACCGAGATATTGCCTGGCTGGTCCGCCCACGAGTGTAGAGCGAGAGTGAGCCCGATGAGTGAAACGAAGAATGATTTGAACATCGCTTGGCCACTTTCGGCAATCACCGTCCTCTTGCAATCATTCTTCTCTTTCTCGAAAGGTGCTCACAGGAGAGGAGTTCAGCCGATTTGTGTCATTTCGTTGAGGGTGACTGCTTCGACAGCACCCTCGGTGGCTACCATGAAATCAGCGAGATGTTGGTTTTCCATGTGCTTTTGCCAGCGTTCGCAGGATTCCCAGTTTTCGAAGAAGAGAAAATGGGCCGGGTTTTCTTTGTCCTGGTGGAGATCGTAGTTGAGGCAGCCTTCCTCGGCGCGAGTGGTCTCAATGAGGTTCAAGAGTTCCGATTTGACCAAGTCAATCTGATCGGGCTTGGCGTGGATATTGCCGACGATGGTGAGTTTGGACATGGATTTCAGCTGTTTGATTTTATTCCCAGCCGGAGATGGTGAGCTTGCCGATGGCTTTTTGAGACTCCATACGGCGATGACCTTCCAGAATGTTTTCGGCGTTGATGGGTGAGAGCGATTCGTTTGCGGTCGCTCTGAGTTTGCCTTCGTCGATGAGTTGGGCGACACGCTTTAGAATCTTGTGCTGTTCAATGAGGTCATCGGTTTTGAACATCGAGCGAGTGAACATAAATTCCCAACAAATGTTCACGCTCTTCAACTTGAAGGTGCCCGCCAAATCGAGATGGTCTTCATGACCGGTGATCAGGACCACACTTCCTTGAGGAGCGATCATCTCGGCCATTGCTTCCCAAACCCGGGAGATCTCATTGAAATTTGCGATGTAATCGACTGTCTTCATGCCAAGTTCACCGAGCTGAGGAGCCATATTTTCGTGATGGTTGATGATGTGGTCGGCACCGAGCTTGCGACACCAATCGGCGCTTTCGGCACGTGAGGCCGTGGCGATGACCGTAAGCCCGGCCAGCTTCGCAAGCTGAATGGCGATGGAACCCACTCCACCTGCCCCTCCAATGATGAGAAGGGTTTTTCCGGCATTTTTCTCCGGAGTATCGAGGTTGATTTGCAACCGGTTAAAAAGTGATTCCCATGCGGTGAGCGCTGTCAGAGGGAGCGCGGCACTTGTCGCGGCATCGAGAGTGCCTGGTCGCTTTGCAACGATTCGTTCGTCGACCAATTGGAGCTCCGCATTTGAGCCTGGGCGTGTGATGTCGCCGGCGTAGTAAACCTGGTCTCCTTTCTGAAACAAGGTGACGTCTTCGCCTGTTCCGACGACGATGCCCGAGGCATCGAATCCGAGGGTTTTGGGAGCATTTCCCTCAGCGGGGCGGACTTTGTAGTCGACTGGATTGAGACCAATCGCTTCGATTTTGACAAGGATGTCGTGTCCGGAAGGGGATGGGGAGGGGAGTTCAACTTCGACCGCGGACCCGGTATCGCTGCTATTACGAATAAACTGAATTGCTTTCATGCTGCGTGAAGAATGGGGGATGCCGGTTCTTTTCGCCAGTGGCCAATCAGATAAACTTCTCTTCCCTAGAGTGGGCGGTTCCTGCTAGCGTCCCTCCACCATGCACCCTCGTAAGCTTCTAGCCCTCGCTCTTGTGCCGCTTCTCGCATTGCCATTCTTCATTTCGACGGCGCAGGAAACGGTTGCCCCCGGCTCTCCTCCACCACTCCGTGCATTCATCAATGCGACCATCTACCCGGTCTCCGGGCCAAAGATCGAAAACGCCACCTTGGTTATTCAAGGTGATACCATCCTCGCTGTTGGTCCTTCTGATTTGGTGACCATCCCCGCGGGCGCCGAGCAAATCGACGCAGCTGGAAAGACGATCATCCCCGGTCTCGTCTGCACTCACTCCCACATCGGCTCGGTCGCTGGAGCGGATTCCACTTCTCCCATTCAACCCGAGGTTCGCGTTCTCGACTCCATAGATGTCCGTGATACCTCCATCAATAAGGCCCGCGCCGGTGGCATCACCACGGTCAATCTCATGTCCGGCTCCGGCCACCTGCTTTCCGGGCAAACCATCTACCTCAAACTTCGCAAAGGGAACACCGTCGAAGATCTCTCCATCAAGCTTCCCGATGGCTCCCTCGCCTACGGGGTTAAGATGGCCAACGGAACCAACTCCATTCGCGACAACGGACCTTTCCCGGGCACCCGTGGTAAATCCGCCGCCCTTGTCCGTCAAAAGTTCCTCGACGCCCAAGCCTACCTTAAAAAGCGCAACGAAGCCGATCCCGAAAAGCCCTTCGAGCGCGACCTTGCTCTCGAAACTCTTGCCGACATTCTTGAAGGAAAGCGCACCGTTCACCACCACACCCATCGCCACGATGACATCCTCACTGTTCTTCGTTTGAAGGAAGAATTTGGTTTCAAGGTCGTGCTCCACCATGTTTCCGAGGCTTGGAAAGTGGCCGATGAAATCGCGGCGGCCAAAGTCCCTTGCTCAATCATCTTCCTCGACTCCCCCGGAGGAAAGCTCGAGGCACGCGACTTCGAATGGCGCAATGGAGTGGAACTTGAGAAACGCGGCGTCCTCACCGCCTTTCACACCGATGATCCCATCAACGATTCCCGTTGGTTCCTCCGCAATGCTGCCGTCGGCGTGCGTGCCGGCATGTCGCGGGAAAAAGCCCTCGAAGCCCTCACTCTCGCCGGGGCCAAAATGCTCGATCTCGACCAATCGATTGGATCTCTCGAGCCCGGCAAGCAAGCCGACTTCGTCCTTCTCTCCGGTGACCCCTTTTCGATCTACACCCGGGTTCTCGAAACCCACATTGAAGGGCAACAGGTCTTTGACTTGGAGAATTCGCAAGATCGTCTCTTCGCAGAAGGTGGTTATGGTGCGGGCCACAATCGTCAGGCCAAAGGCTGCTGCTTCTACCGTTAATAAATTTCACCTTTCTCCGACATGTTCAAAATCATTTTCTTTCTTGCCCTAGCTGCGATTGCCCACGCTCAGATTGCGGTCAAAGCAGATCTCCTCTTCACCATGACCGGCGACCTGAAGCCGATCAAAAATGCCGTCGTCCTCTGCGGACCCGATGGGAAGATCCAGACCGTAGGGCCTGCTTCCCAAGTCAAGATCCCCGGCGGTTATCAAATTCTCACGGCGAAGGTCGCCACCCCCGGGATCATCGATGCCCATTCGACCGTTGGCCTCTCCGGGATTCTCAACTCGCCCAAACATGATCAGGAGCAGCTTGAAAAATCAGCTCCGATTCAGCCTGAACTGCGTGCCATCGACGCCTACAACGGCCGGGATCCTCTCGTGAAATGGCTCCGCGACCTCGGCGTGACAACGGTGCACACCGGTCATGCTCCCGGCACCCTGATCTCCGGCCAGCTCATGGTCGTGAAGACCAACGTCCCCTCCATCACCTCGGTGAAGGACACGCTCATTCCCACTTCCGCTATCGCCGCGACCCTCGGCTCCAAGGGTCTCGGTAAATCTCCCGGCACCCGTGCCAAGGCCATCGCCATGCTTCGTGCGGAATTCCTCAAAGCCCGGGCTCACGCCCGCAAGATTGAAGATGCGGAGGACGATGAAGAAAAAGAGAGGCCAGCCGCCAACCTCAAAATGAAAACCCTCGTCGATGTCCTGAACAAAAAGACTCCCCTCCTCATCAACGCCCAACGCCATCAGGACATCGCGGCGGCCCTCCGTCTTCGCGAGGAATTTGGCTTCGATCTTATTCTCGATGGTGCCGCCGAGTCCTACCTGCTTCTTGATGAAATCAAAGCAGCCAAGGTTCCCATCATCATCCATCCCACGATGGGCCGTCCTTTTGGCGACATGGAGAACATGACTTTCACCCTTGCCACCCAACTACACAAAGCCGGCATCCCATTTGCCTTCCAGTCGGGCTACGAGACCTACGTTCCCAAAACCCGCGTCGTTCACTTCGAAGCCGCCCTGGCGGCCGCATACGGGCTCCCGCAGGAAGTCGCCCTTGCCGCCTGTACCATTCATTCCGCAAAGATCCTTGGCCTTGAGGACAAGATCGGTTCCCTCGAAAAAGGCAAGCACGCCGACCTCGCCCTCTTCGACGGAGACCCTCTCGAAACCACCACCCACACCACCCATGTCATCATCGATGGCAGGCTCGTTTCTTCGACAGCGAAGTGAATGATCACCCGATGCAATTTGGAGTCGGCTGTTTTGGCAGGGCTGCCGCCGGGGTGGGGAGAGTTAAGAGCCGAGAGCTCCGACCAAAGTATGGAGCGCTGATTTAAGGCGATCGGTTTGGGTGCCGAAGTTCATTCTCACGCAGCGGCCGTGGCCGAAGAAGGCACCGTCGGAGAGGAAGAGACCGGCTTCTTCGAGGGTCTGAATGGGGTTCTCGACGGAGAGGTCCGTGCAGTCGATCCAGGCAAGGTAGGTGGCTTCGATTTCGGGGACTTTGGCTCCGGGGATTTCTTCGCGGATGGTGGAAGTGAGGAGGTCGCAATTCGTGCGGAGATAGGCAAGGAGATCCTGACGCCAGGGCTCACCGTGTTTGTAGGCGGCTTCGGCGGCGTAGTAGGCGATGCAGTTGATCTCGGGAAGGGTGTGTCCGCGGGCCGCGGAGAAGCGGCGGCGGATGGAGTCGTTCGGGATGACCGCGAAGGCGTAGCCGAGGCCGGCGATGTTGTAGGTTTTGCTGGGGGCGAGGAGGGTGATGGTGCGCTCGCGGAGGGCTTCAGGGAGGTTGAGGGCGGAAAAGTGCGGAGTTTTTTCCTCGTCAAGGATGAGGTCGCAGTGGATCTCGTCGGAGAGGAGAATGAGGTCGTGCTTTTCGCAGAAGGTCGCGAGTTGAATGATCTCCGCTTTGTTGAAGACGCGACCCATGGGGTTTTGGGGATTGCTGAGGACAAAGATCTTTGTGTCCGTGGTGACCTTTGCTTCAAGCGCGTCCCAGTCGAAGGTCCAGTGGCCGTCGACTTCGACGTGATCGACGGTTTGAAGTTCCATGGCGGCATCGTGATGAATGCCGAGGAAGGGAGGGTAGATCGGGGTGCAGGTGAGGACTTTCTCTCCGGCCTTACCGAAAGCACGCGCGGCAAGTGAGAGGGCGGGGACGAGGCCGCCGAGGTGAACAATTTCTTCCTCGGGGCAAGTGTAGTCGATCCGGTCTTGCAGGTAGTTTTGAAGGGTTTCGACGAGAGAGGGGTGGGGGACGGCGTAGCCGAAGACGCCGTGATCGACGCGTTCGCGGATGGCCTCGATGACTTCGGGAGGAGAGGTGAAGTCCATGTCGGCGACCCAGAAGGGATCGAGATCAGCGCGGCGGTCCCACTTGAGGGATCCGGTTCCACGGCGGGCGATTGGGGTGTCGAAATTCGTCATGGGTTGATGATGGCGAAGTTGGTTCTTCACGCAATCATGGAGTCGAGGATGCCCATGCGGGGCACTTTGGACACAGGGGATTGATTCTTGTTGCGGGAGATTTTTTGGAGAGGATTACGGAGATGAAGATACTTTTACGGATCTTGGGTTTGTCGTTGTTTGGATGGGGTTCGGCATTTGCAGGTGACCGGCCCAATGTGTTGCTGATCCTTGCCGATGATATGGGATACGGGGATGTGCAGATTTTGAATGAGAAGTCGAAGATCCCGACGCCTCATTTGAACAAACTGGCAAAAGGAGGGGCAATTTTTACGGATGCGCACAGTGGGTCGGCGGTTTGCACGCCAACGCGGTATGGGCTGTTGACGGGACGCTACTGCTGGCGCTCACGCTTGAAGCGCGGGGTTTTGTTTCCTCCGAATGACAAACCGTTGATTGAAAATGATCGGGTGACGATTGCTAATTTCCTGAAAGGGCAGGGGTATCGCACGGGGATGGTGGGGAAGTGGCACCTTGGAATCGAGTGGGCGCGGGAAGGAAAGAAAGCGATCTTTGATGCTCCGTTTACGAATGGGCCGATCGAGAAAGGATTTGAGGAATGGTATGGGGTGGCGGCTTCGCTTGATATGGTGCCTTACGTGATGTTGCGGAATCATCAGGCGGTCGCAAAAACGACGGAGACCCAGAAGGCGATGGGGTTCCCCAAATATATCCGGAAGGGGCCCAAGGATCCGAATTTTGATCCGGGGGATGCCCTTGATCTTTTTGTGAAGGAAGCCGGCGAGTTCATCAATCGAAAAGACGGGAAGCCTTTCTTTCTTTATCTTCCGTTGACCGGGCCTCACAAGCCGGTGTGGCCGCATGAGCGTTTTGTCGGAAAGACGAAGCTCGGGCCATACGGGGATTTTGTTCACCAGGTGGATCACACCGTGGGGTTGGTTTTGAAGGCTTTGGAGGAATCCGGAAAGGCGGAGAATACCATCGTGATTTACACCTCGGACAACGGGTCGTTTATGTATCGTCGGGGTGAGAAAGAGGAGCATCACCTGGTGAAGGAAAAGGATCAGGGATATCGCCCGCAGGATCACTCGGCGAATGATCACTGGCGCGGAACCAAGGCGGATGTTTGGGAGGGGGGACACCGGGTGCCTTTTTTCGTTCGTTGGCCGGAAAAGATTCAGGCCGGAGTCAAGGTGAACGAGGCAATTTGCCTGACCGATGTGCTGGCGACGGTGGCGGATGCAATTGGTGAAAAGCTTCCCGAGGGAGCTGCCGAGGACAGTGTCAGCTTCCTGCCGCGGCTTGTTGAGGGGAAGAAGCCAGATAGGCGCCCCGGGGTGATCAATCACTCGGCCTCAGGAATCTTTGCGATTCGTCGCGGTCCCTGGAAGTTGGTCTTCGGAGATGGTTCGGGAGGGCGTCAGCAGCCTAAGGGAAAGGCATTTCAGAAGCCCTACCATCTTTACCATCTCGGTGATGATCCGAGCGAGACCAACAATCTCATCGAGAAGAATTCCGGGATCGCAAAGGAACTCGAAGAAGAGTTTGGGAAGATCGCGGGAGAGGATCTTTAAATCCGGATGTGAGTTGGGTTGTCTGAGGGAGAACGAACTGACTAACCGGCGACAGGTTCTGCCGGTAAGCTCACCTTTGCCAGAGCTTCTTCGATCTTCGGGTTGACCTCGTGCTTGAGGGCTTTCGCGGCCATTTTGAGAGCGTTCTTTATCGCGAGGGCCGATGATCCGCCGTGGGCGATGATGACGACGCCATTGACTCCAAGGAGAGGGCTTCCGCCATAGGATTCGTAGTTGGTGCGGTCTTTGACAGCCTTAAAGGCTCCTTTGCCAAGAAGGGCACCGGCGATGCGGACGGGGTTCTTTTTGAACTCTTCCTTCATCCACTTGGACATGGCCTTGGCGGTGGCTTCGCAGCTTTTCAGGACGATGTTGCCGGTGAAGCCGTCGCAGAGGCAGACGTCGAGCGGGGTTTGGAAGAGATCGTGGCCTTCGACGTTTCCGCGAAGGGTGAAGGGGGCGTGACCGCGGGCGACGAGGTGCTTTAAAAGGACCATCGTTTCCTTGGTGAAGGTGGTGCCTTTTTCTTCTTCCTCGCCATTCGACATGACGCCGACCTGGGGATCGGCGACTTTGAGGACTTCGCGTGCGTAAACGCTCCCCATGATGGCGTAGGCGAGAAGATGGGAGGGTTTGGCCTCGGGGTTGGCACCCGAGTCGAGGAGGTTGCAGACGCCAAATTCGTTGGGCATGGGGGAGGCGATGCCGGCGCGTTGCACCCCTTTGAGAAGCCGGAGCTTCACCGTGGCTGCGGCAACGGCTGCTCCGGTGTTGCCGGCAGAGACGAGGGCTTGGGCGTCCCCTTTTTTGACGAGATCGGCAGCGATGGAAATGGAAGAATTTTTCTTACGCCGCAGGGCTTTCGCGCCGGATTCCTCCATTCCGACGACCTCGGGAGCCTCGACAAAGATAGCGCGAGGGTCGGTGAGACCACATTCCTGAGCCGCTTTTTTGAGCTGCTCAACGGGTCCGGTGAGAATGATGGACTCGATTTCGGAGTCTTCAGCGAGAAGGTCGCGGGCACCTTCAAGGTTGACCAATGGGGCGTGGTCTCCGCCCATGGCATCGAGTGCAATATTCATCACGGTAAAAAAGCGCGGAGGGATCCCCCGCGCTCATTGAGTGTAGAAATTTGTGCTAAGAAGGGAACCTTAAACAAGGTCCACTTCGACGACCTGGCGCTCACGGTAGGTTCCGCAAGATGGGCAGGCAATGTGTCCTGGCACGTTGGAACCACACTCAGGACAGGTCTTGAGTAGTGGTTTACGCCAACGGTTGGCTCCACGGCGGAGCTTCTGTTTGTGCTTGGAGGTGCGACGTTTTGGTGAGGCCATGAGTCTGGTTTGTAAGAAGGTTAATCTTGAGAGTCGAGCGTATCGAGAGCGGCCCATGGGTTGGACTTTTCCGACGCGGGGGCGATGTCTACTCCATCTTCGGTCGGTTTGTCTACTGCTAAATACTTCGGATCGATTTGACATTCTCCGGGGGTGTCTCCTTCCTCGCACCGCGGGTTGGTGGGGAGTTCGAGGAGAATCTCTTCGCGAATCGCAGGTCCGGCGTCAACGAAGCCATCGTTTCCGAGTTCAATACTGATGGCGGCGGAGGGAATGGAGATGGTCTTCGAGAAGGGGTGGAGGCTGCGCATGCAGGTCAGTTCGAAGGTGGCCTCAAGGCTGCCGGTGAGAAGGAGCTCGGTGTCGAAGCGTTGCACGAAGAGTGAGTAGCTGACGGGACTGACGTTGATGATGTCCGAGCCTTCAAGCTCGAAAATTTCGGGAGGAATTTCTCCTTCGAAGTGCTGTCCTTCGTCGGGGAGATTGGCGAGGTCGATCTTCATGAGCGGAATTGTAGATTGAAATTTGAGCAATGCATCGTGAAAATCGACCCGTGGAGAAAATTTCGACCGAAATTCTGTTGGGTGCCTATGTTGAGGGCGTCTTTCCGATGTCGGAGGATGGGGAGATTTATTGGTTTCAGCCCAAGGAGAGGGGGCTGATTCCGCTGGATGAGAGGTTTCATGTTCCGCATGGCCTGAAGCGGGCGATAAAAAAGCGGCCGTTTGAGATTCGCTTTGATACCGCTTTTCGCGAGGTGATGGAGGGATGCGGTGATCGTGAGGAGACGTGGATTGATCCGATTATTATGGAAAGCTACTGCGATCTCTTTGACCAGGGCTTCGCGCACTCAGTGGAATGCTGGGACGAGGATGGCCTGCAAGGGGGGCTTTACGGAGTGCGGCTGGGAAGAGCGTTTTTTGGGGAGAGCATGTTTAGCCGAAAGACTGATGCGAGTAAGATCGCCTTGGTGAAGTTGGTGGAGTGGCTGAGGGAGGAAGGGGTGATTCTGTTAGATACCCAATGGATGACAGAACATCTACGGACTTTTGGGGGCTACGAAGTTCCGGCGGCGGAGTATCGTAGGATGCTTGGTCGGGCGGTGGAGATGTGAAAGTCGATTTGCAAGGTCAGGATTGGCTGTCAATCACCGCATGCCTGAGGTCCTCAAGCGAGTCAAGAAGCGGGAAGTCTTCCGGTGTGCCGTATCCCCAGGAGAAGATGAGCGGGATCAAGTTGGCTGCTTTTGCGGTGGCGAGGTCAACGGTGGAGTCTCCCACATAAGCGACTTCTGCCGGATTGAGGTCCCAACCGGAAACAATCTGTAGCGCGGTGGTGGGATCCGGTTTTTTGGGGAATTCTTTTTGATGGCCCCGAACGGGTCCAAAGATGTGAGAAGGGAAGAGGGCCTCAACGATCTCCAGGGTATAGAGGTGGGGTTTGTTTGACAGGACAGCCATGGGGATGGCCTTTGTGTGAAACTCATCGAGGAGGTCCGTTATTCCGGGGTAGGGACGGGTGCCGGTTTTCCAGTCGTTCGGATAGTGCTTTTGGAATCCAGCCACGACCTCGTCGCAATGGGCGGATAAATCGGTGCCAAGGGCTCGTTTGACGAGGGTTTCAACGCCGTCCCCAATATAGCCTTTGACCGCTTCCTCCGGGTGGGTTGGGAGACCGAGTTCTTCCAGAGAGTGGTTGAGCGCCGCCGCGATTCCGGGGAGGGAATCGACGAGGGTGCCATCGAGATCGAAAATCAGTCCGCGAATCACGAACACGCGATAATCGCATCACGTAAATTTTTCGAGCCTTGTTTTGACAGAGCAGGTCGGTTGTGGAAGTAGTCTCTGCGACATGAAATTCAACTTTTCAATCAAGACCCTCGCCCTCGCTTCCGTCATGGGCCTCGGAATGTTAGCTCCTGTTTATGCTGATGACGATGAGACTCCTCTCGGCGAAGAAATGGAGACCATCAGTGGTTCCCTGAAGAAGCTCCGCAAGGCTGAGACCACTGCGGAAAAGGTCGAACTCGTTCAGGCCGCTCAGAAATCGGCGATCAAGTCTCTAGCGTATCTCCCTCTCATTTTCAAAGACCTCAAGGATGAGAAGGAAAAGGCCAAAGCCACTGCCGATTATAAAAAGATGCTGGGACAGACCTATGTGAAGCTTTGCGAGCTGGAACTGGCCTACCTCGCCGGTGATGAAGACAAGGCTGATGAGATCAAGGGAGAGCTCAAGGATCTTAAGAAAGAGGGTCACGAGAAATACACCGACTAAGCCCGGCCTGATTTAACTTTATTGCGAACGCCCCATCGGATCATCCGGTCGGGCGTTTTCTATTTGAGAGAAAATGAGTTTTCCTGATTCAAGGTCCTTTTGCTCAATCTTGATGACGAGCGATGTGAAGACAGGGGCAAGTCGCGCTGTCAGGCAAAGAGAGGGTTCTTCATGGTGCGGCCTTGGTGATCGAAGCCGGGGATGGCAAGGCCTCTCCTAAACTGGCCAAAACAAGCGCTTCAGCTATGGAATCAAGTGACATTTTTCACATTGATTAAGTAATTCCATAAATGATTTTCAGGGCTGAGTGTCGACGTAACCCTTGTCGCTAAGGCAAAAGCGGCGATTTGGAAGAAGGGGGATTCTTTTTTTTGAGAAAATTTTGGAGAAACGCCTTGCCAGATCGCATTTTATTTCTAGAGTCGCGGCCCCCAAATCGGGGTTGGCGTATAGAGATCCTTGAGATTCCAACGTTTCAACTCCTTCATCAGACGATTAACTATCGGGTGCACACCGGAAAAATGGCTCTTGCGAGGAATCTCGCTGAGTTCCCGGCGACCCCACCGGTTGAGAATCAGCGATACATTCAAATCCTTTCCTTCAAGAAATTCTACAAACCCGCTTAACCGCCATCCCAAAACGATCGCATTATGCCTACCATCAACCAACTCGTCCGCAAGGGACGTAAGAAAGCAGTCACGAAGTCGAAATCACCGGCTCTGAACAACTGCCCGCAGCGTCGCGGCGTTTGTCTCCAAGTTTACACTCGCACGCCAAAAAAGCCGAACTCCGCTCTCCGTAAGGTTGCCAAGATTCGCCTCACCAACGGCTACGAAGTCATCGCCTACATTGGTGGTGAAGGTCACAATCTTCAGGAGCACTCAATCGTCCTCATTCGTGGTGGCCGGGTGAAGGATCTTCCAGGTGTCCGTTACCACATCGTTCGCGGATCACTCGATACCCTCGGTGTCGATGGTCGTAAGCAAAGTCGCTCCAAGTATGGCGCCAAGAAGCCCAAAGCGGGCGGTAATAAGTAATTTTCTCAATTTAAGATCTGACCAACCAA
The DNA here is from genome assembly GCA_937916505.1 of uncultured Verrucomicrobiales bacterium. Taxonomy (GTDB): domain Bacteria; phylum Verrucomicrobiota; class Verrucomicrobiia; order Verrucomicrobiales; family Akkermansiaceae; genus SW10. The sequence goes on from CALFSW010000279.1 coordinate 56,201, forward strand.
TTCCATGGCACGCAGAAAAAGAGTTTACCCAGCCAAAATCTACCAGGATCCCAAGTTCGACAGCCAGGTTGTCGGCCGCTTGATCTCCAAGGTGATGAAAGACGGAAAGCGTTCCCTCGCTGAGCGGATCGTCTACGCCGCAATCGACCGCGCGAACGAAGGCACTGACACCATCGACCCGCTCGAGATTGTCAACCGTGCCATTGAAAACGCCAAGCCACGCGTCGAGGTCAAGTCCCGCCGGGTTGGTGGAGCAACCTATCAGGTCCCTTTGGAAGTAGACGGCAGCCGTTCCGAGTCCCTCGGCATGCGATGGATCATCAACTTCGCCCGTGCCAAAAAAGGTACCCCGATGCACGTCGCTCTCGCCAACGAGATCAAGGATGCTGCCAACAACACCGGCAACTCCGTTCGTAAGCGCGATGACGTTCACAAGATGGCTCAGGCAAACCGTGCCTTCGCCCACTTCCGTTTCTAATCTCCCTCTCTCTTTTTAAAGAACCCTTTTACCGCTAATCCGATGAGCAAAGTCGCAACAGTCCCTACCCGTCCCGTTCCTCTTGAGAGGACACGGAACATTGGGATTGCTGCGCACATTGATGCCGGGAAGACGACGCTCACCGAGCGGATTCTTTTCTACACGGGAATGATCCACCGTATCGGTGAGGTGCACGATGGCGCCACCACCACCGATCATATGGAGCAGGAGCGCGAGCGGGGGATTACCATTACCTCTGCTGCGGTCACCTGTGAGTGGATGCAACAGAAAGAGGAAGGTGTTTCCAAGCTCTTCACCGGTGACAACCAGCGTATCAACATCATTGATACTCCGGGTCACGTGGACTTTACTGCTGAAGTTGAGAGATCGCTCCGTGTTTTGGACGGGGCCATTGTCGTCTTCTGCGGAGTCGCCGGAGTCCAACCACAATCCGAAACCGTCTGGCGTCAGGCAACGACTTACAACGTTCCTCGCATCGTCTTTATAAATAAGATGGACCGCGTAGGCGCTAACTTCGAAGCCGCTGTCAAAGAGGTTCATGACAAACTCGGTGCTCGCACTGTTCGCATTCTCATTCCAATCGGTTCCGAAGATAGTCTTCGAGGCCAAATCGACGTTCTCAATAAGAAAGCCGTTCTGTACAAGGACGACGATATTCTTGGTTCAACTTACGACATCGCCGAGCTTGACAATGCGCAGCTTGAACTCGCCGAAGACGCCTACGCTGAGATCCTCGAAGCCGTCGCCGATGTTGACGAGCAGATCGGCGAGAAATTCCTCATGGAGGAGTTGATCACCGTTGCCGATCTCAAAGCTGGTCTCCGACGAGCAACTATTTCGAATCAATTAGTTCCCATTGCTGGAGGTTCTGCTTTTAAGAACAAGGGAGTTCAATATCTTCTCGATGCCGTTGTCGACTATCTCCCAAGTCCTCTTGATATTCCGGCTGCCGAGGGAATTGACCCGAAAAACGAGGAGCAAACCGTTCAGGTGAAGACCTCGGATTCCGAAAAATTCTGCGCCCTGGCATTTAAACTCTGGGCCGATAAATATTTTGGCAAACTCATTTTCTTCCGCGTTTACAGCGGCACCGTCTCGAAGGGAGACATGATCTACAACCCACGGACTCAACAAAAAGAGCGGGTGGGTCGTTTGATTCAGGTGCAGGCCGATAAGCACGAGGAGATTGAAACTTGTTTCGCTGGCGACATTGCCGCTCTCGTTGGACTTAAAAATGTCCAAACCGGCGATACCCTTTCCCATCAGCAGGCGGGAGTCATTCTTGAGCCCCCAAGTTTCCCCGAGCCTGTCATTTCGATGGCGGTTGAGCCTCGAACCAAAGCTGACTCGGACAAGATGGTCATCGGCCTCGACCGCCTTTCGGACGAGGATCCAACCTTCGTGGTCAAAACCGACGAAGAGACCGGGCAAACGATCATCGCCGGAATGGGTGAACTTCACCTTGAGGTCATCATCGATCGTCTCAGGCGCGAATTCGGAGTTCAGGCCAATGTCGGTAAGCCTCAGATTGCTTATCGTGAGACTGTCACCGCTACTGCCAAGGGCGAGGGCAAGTTCATCCGTGACGGAGCGATTGGAGGTAAAGCTGCCTACGGTCACGTCATCCTCGAGCTCTCGCCGAATAAACAAGGGGAGGGGATCACTACCGAGGACAATGTTTCCGCCAGTGCCTTCCCGAAAGAGTATATCCCCGCTGTCATGAAGGGCGTCGGGGAAGCATTTACCAACGGGCTCATTGCTGGCTTTCCGGTCGTCGATGTCCATGTGAATGTTCAGGACGGCTCCTTCCATGAAGTCGATTCCAACGACAACTCTTTCAAGATCGCGGCCATCTTCGCGATCAAAGAGGCCATGAAAAATGCCTCACCCGTTCTTCTCGAACCCATCATGGATGTCGAAATCGCGACCCCCGATGAGTTCCAGGGAGATATTATGGGCGACCTCAACCGCCGTCGCGGTCAGATCCAGCAAATCGAGACCAAAGGTCCGGTCGCTAATGTTTCCGCCAATGTCCCGCTTTCCGAAATGTTCGGATATTCCACGGACGTTCGCACCCTTTCTTCCGGTCGTGCTTCCTATTCCATGGAGCCCCAGTGCTTCGAGGAAGTGCCTCGCAACGTTGTAGACAAACTCGTCGCCGAACGCGGTGGCGGTTACTAAGAACACCAATCATCCCACCAGATACCTTTCCATCATGAATCAGAAAATCCGCATCCGCCTTCGCGCATTTGACCACCGGGCCATCGACCGCTCCACCGTTGAGATCGTTGAGACAGCCAAGCGCACTGGAGCCAAAGTTGCCGGCCCCGTCCCTCTGCCCACCAGGATTGAGAAGTTCTCTGTCAACAGCTCGGTGCACGTGAACAAAAAGGCGGCCGATCAGTTCGAAGTCCGCACTCACAAACGTCTCCTCGACATCGTTGATCCTACCGCCCGCACCGTGGACGAGCTCAAGAAGCTCAACCTCCCGGCTGGTGTCGACATTCAGATCCACATTTAATCTTTTCTCTTAACTCTATCTTTCCACTACGGAACCCAGACCCATGTCACTCGGAATCCTCGGTAAAAAAGTCGGTATGACCCGCGTCTTTGACGTTGAGGCAGGCTGCATGATCCCCGTCACTGTCGTCGACGTGAACGGGAACGAATTTCTTCAGGTGAAAACCTCGGAGAAGGACGGTTACTCCGCCATTCAGGTCGCCTATGACGACCAGAAGGAAAAACGCCTCAACCTTCCTGAGCGCACTCACCAAGCCAAGCAGGGTGCCACCGGTGCCAAGAAGCGGGTCCAGGAGTTCCGCTTCGCCAGCGACGCCGACCTTCCCAATAAAGAAGAAGGACATCCCGGTGCTGCTCTCTTTGAAGACGGCCAGTGGGTTGATGTCATCGGAACCACTAAGGGTAAAGGCTTCCAGGGTAACGTGAAACGCCACGGCCACAACGGACAGCCCGACGGTCACGGTCACATGATGCACCGCAGAACGGGTGCCATCGGTGCCGGCTCGACTCCGGCCCGTGTTTGGAAAAACCAGAAAATGCCCGGACACGATGGTGTTGTTCAGCGCACGACTCAGAATCTCAAGATCGTCCAAGTTCGCACCGAAGACGGGGTTCTCCTGATCTCCGGCGCCGTTCCTGGTCACAATGGTGCTTATGTCACCGTCCGCCCGGCTCTCAAAAAGACCGCCGCCAAGTAAACCCAAGTTTAGAAAGAACCTGATCCATGTCAGCATTCACAATTCAAGACGCCGAGAAGGCCAGCATCCAGCTCATCGCTGATAGTTCAAAGGGCAGCCAGGCGGTGCACGACCTCGTCGTGGCCTACCAGGCTAACCGTCGCTCCGGAACTGCCCAAACCAAGACCCGTGGCGAAGTCCGCGGAACCGGTAAAAAGATGTATCGCCAGAAAGGAACCGGTAACGCCCGTCACGGTGACCGCAAAGCTCCGCTTTTTGTCGGAGGTGGCCGCGCCTTCGGGCCTCGCAACCGTTCCTACGCCAAGACCGTTTCCAAAAAGGTCCGGACCCTCGCCCTTCAACGGGTTCTCGGTGAGAAGATCAATGCCGAATTGGTTCTCAGTGTCAGCTCGTTTGAAGTTCCCTCGGGAAAGACCAGGGATTTCTCCAAAGCGGTCCGCGATTTGACCGATGCCAGCAAGGTGATCATTATTGGTAAGTCCTTCACCGAAGAAACCTACCGCGCCGAACGCAACCTGACCTGGGCCCTCCTTCAGACTGCTGAAAACGTCAACATCGAAGAGCTTCTCTTCTGGGATGTCGTGATCATTGTCGATGACGCCCTCGAACCCCTCGCCAAGCGCACCTCCTAAAACACTCAGCAAGCCATGAGAGATATTTATTCCATCATCGATACCGTCCGCATGTCTGAGAAGGCTGCCCTTCTTCAGGAGAACGAGAACACCTACACATTTAAGGTCGATCGTCGCGCCAACAAGATTGAAATCAAAAACGCGGTTGAGAAATTCTTCAAAGTGAAGGTTCTCGATGTTCGCACCCTCAACGTTGCCGGTAAGGCCAAGCGCCGTCGTCGCGCTGATGCCGGTCGCACCGCCGCCTGGAAGAAAGCCATCGTTCGTCTCAAGGACGGTGATTCACTCGACCTCCTCTAAATTCCATTTTCCAGTAACCTCACTCAGAAAGGATCATTCCAATGCCTCTGAAAAGTTTTAAGCCAGTCACTCCCGCGAATCGCTACAAGATGCTTCCGGGTTTCGACGAAATCACGAAGTCCAAGCCTGAAAAGAGCCTCCTCGAAGTTAAAAAACGCTCCGGTGGTCGCAACAATCAGGGTCGTATCACCATGCGCCACATCGGCGGTGGTCATAAGAAGAAGTATCGTCTCATCGACTTCAAGCGGACCAAGCGTGACCAGGTCGCAACCGTCGTTGGGATCGAGTATGATCCCAACCGGACCTGCCGTATCGCCCTTCTTGAATACCCCGATGGAACCAAATCTTATATACTCGCTCCTTCCGGTCTAACCGATGGTGCCAAGGTTTCCTCCGGAGAAAACGTCGAGCCAACCGTTGGCAACGCAATGCCCCTGAAGAATGTTCCTCTCGGAACCGCTATTCACAACATCGAGATCCGCCCCGGTTCTGGTGGTAAGATCGCCCGTGCTGCAGGACAGCAAGCCGTTCTGGCATCACGCGACGAAGGCTATGCCTTTATCAAGATGCCTTCCGGTGAACTTCGTAAGTTCCATGAGGAGTCTTATGCCACTATCGGAACCGTCGGTAATCGCGACCACATGAAAGAGATTTCCGGTAAGGCCGGTCGTACTCGCTGGCAGGGCAGGCGCCCTTCAGTCCGTGGAATGTGTATGAACCCGGTCGATCACCCCAACGGTGGTGGTGAGGGTAAGTCCAAGTCCGGTGGTGGTCGACAACACCTCAAGTCTCCCTGGGGACACGTCAAGGGGCAGAAAACACGCCGCAAGCACAAGAACAGCACCTTCATCGTGGAGGACCGCCGTAAGGCCAAGCGCAAGTAATTTTACCCTGCAGTCACTTAACCAAATTTTATTATGGCACGTTCACTGAAAAAAGGCCCCTACGTTGATCAAAAGCTCCTCGCTAAGATTGACGCCGCCGTTGAATCCGGCAACAAGAAGCCGATCAAGACCTGGAGCCGTCGCTCCATGATCACTCCTGACTTCGTCGGTCACAACTTCGCCGTTCACAACGGAAAAACCTTCGTCCCTGTTTTCGTTTCCGAGAACATGGTGGGCCACAAGCTGGGTGAGTTTTCTCCCACCCGCATCTTCAAGGCTCACGGCGGTATCGGTAAGAAGTAAATTCCCTCTGTAGAATCCCTTCGTCATGCGTTTCCCTTCCACCAAATCCCTGATCACCGGAGCAATGCTCTTCGGTGCGGGGGTTGCTGGGGCTCAGGAAACGGCGATGGAAAAGCTCGAGCGTGAGAATCGTCAGTTGAACCTTCAATTGACGAACGTCAACAAGAGCTTGGCTGCTGCTCTCGAAAGAGAGGATGCCAAGACAAAGGCCCTCAAGGTGATCAAGGACTACCACGCACTCCTTGGAAAAGACTTTTTCGATGGAAGCGATACCAAGCTCCGTCACGCCGTCACCGACTATCAGATTGCCCGCGAAAACCTCACCAAGCTTGAGACCGCCGTTGGTAATCTTCTACCTCTCATTCAAAACTACCTCCGCACTGCGGTTGCTTCGGATCCCGAAGCCCGGAAGGCGGTTGAAGTAAAAATCCGCGAACTCGAAGTCGCACTCGGTCAGCGTGAGCTGCCCAAGCGCAAAGTCGAACAGGGGACCGCCCAGGAAGCACGCATTGTTACGATTGACTCCAATACCGGAGCTGTCGTAGTAAACGCCGGCTCCGATGCGGAACTCAATGTCGGCATGCGATTCCGCATCGAGCGTTCCGGGTCCCACATAGGTGATGCCATTTTGGCGATCACCCGACCCAATGTTAGCGGACTCTTGATGCAATCCCTCACAAATCCTGAAGTCCCGGTTCAAGCCGGAGACCTCGCCAAAGTCATTACTTTAAATTAACCGACAAACTGATGTTAGTTCGTTCGACCACAAAATACGCTCGGATTTCTCCGAAGAAAGCACGCCACGTTGTTCGTGAAATTCAGGGACTTGCTGTCTCTGATGCCCTCGACGCCTTGACCTATACTCCTAAGAAGTCCGCTCACCTCATTGGAAAGACGCTGAAAAGCGCAATTGCCAATGCCGAGAACAACCACGAACTCTCCGCTGATGAGCTGATCATCAAGGAAGCCACCGTCGGTGAAGGACCCACTCTCAAGCGTTTCAAGCCACGTGCCCGCGGTTCCGCAGGAGCTATTCGCAAACGCACCAGCCACATTTTCATCACTCTCACCGATGAGTTCGAAGCTCCCGAAGAGAAGAAGCGTTCCGGCAAGCCCAAGAAGCGTGACACCATTAAATCCCTCTTTGGAGTCAAGGCCAAGCCTGCTGCCAAGAAGGAGGAAGAGGCCCCCGCTGAGGAGGAAGCTCCTGTCGAAGAGACTGAAGCGACCGAAGAGTCCGCTGAATAAGCCAAACTGAAACATTTACCTTTAAAGAATCATGGGACAAAAAGTTAATCCAATCGGTTTCCGCCTCGCCGTCAACAAAGACTGGCGCTCCAAGTGGTATGCCGAGGGCAAGGACTACACCAACAAGCTTCACGAAGATCTCCGGATCCGGAAATACATTGCTGGTCGTCTTCAGGCCATCGCCCTTTCCAAGGTCATCATCGAGCGTGCCTGGAACAGCGTCCGCGTCACCTTGCACACTTCCCGGCCCGGACTCGTCATTGGACGCAAAGGCTCCGAGATTGAGCTGATGACCAATGAAATCGCCAAGATTGCAGGTGGTTCCCAGGTCAAGATCGACATCGTCGAGATCCGCAAACCAGAACTTGATGCACAGTGCGTTTGCGAGAATGTTTGCATTCAGCTCGAGCGTCGTATTGCTTTCCGCCGCGCCATGAAGCGTGCCCTTCAAACTGCCATGGACTTTGGTGCCAACGGAATCCGTGTTCGTTGTGCTGGTCGTCTCGGTGGTGCTGACATCGCCCGTGCCGAGTGGTATCGCGAAGGTAAAGTGCCTCTCCAGACTCTTCGTGTTCCCATCGACTATGGGTTCGCCGAAGCCAAGACCGTTTATGGAATCATTGGCGTGAAGTGTTGGATCAATAAGAGCGAGGACGCCGACAAAGGTTCACGCCCTCCAGGTCATGACCGCCCCCGTCGTGGTGGCCGTGGTGGCCCCGGGGGAAACAACCGCGGTGGAGATAATCGTGGCGGAGATCGCCGCGGAGGTGGCGGTGGCCGCCCCGACAACAATCAGAACAAGCCCGCTGCGGGCGGAGGCGCACCAGCTGCTTCCTAATCCAGCACCATTTTAAAACCAAAATTTAGGAGGACAGAATTATGCCTTTGATGCCCAAAAGAACCAAATTCCGGAAAGCCCATCGTGGCAGCCGGAGTGGTAACGCCCAGCGTGGGACCGATGTCAGCTTCGGTGACTTCGGACTTCAGGCCCTCGGCCGCGGATGGATGACCAACCGCCAGATCGAAGCCTGCCGTATTTCCATTAACCGCTTCCTCAAGCGTAAAGGTAAGACCTGGATCCGCGTCTTCCCTCACAAGCCTGTCACCCGACGTCCCCCGGAAACCCGTATGGGTAAAGGTAAGGGCTCCGTTGATGCCTGGGTTGCTGTGGTTCGTCCCGGGACCATGCTCTTCGAAGTCGGCGGTGTTCCCGAGTCCCAGGCTCGTGAGGCCATGCGCCTTGCCTCCTATAAGCTTGGTTTCGAAACCCGCTTCGTCGCCCGTAATAATCACTGATCTCTCTGTGAGATCAATCTAACAACATTGAACTGACCGAAAGGAATCACGTCATGCCCAAAGTAAAATTTTCCGAAATCTCCGAGTTGAGCGTCGAAGAACTCTCCACTCGTCTCCGCGACCTCAAGGAAGAGGCTCTCAACCTTCGTCTTCAGCAGGCCACCGGCCAGCTTGAAAATACCTCCCGCCGTCGCATCGTCCGCCGTGAAATCGCACAGGTTATGACGGCCATCACTCAGCTCAAGTCCGCTTAAGGGACCCTGAATAATACAACCTTTTAACCCATTTCCGAAAAGATGTCAGAAAATCAGGAAGCCGCTCCCAAGAAAGACTTCGTCCCATCCGAGGGACCCGCCAAGAACAAAAAGACCCGTGTTGGAATCGTAAAGTCCACCGCCATGGAAAAGACCATTGTCGTGGAATACATCAACCGTGTCCCCCACCCCAAGTTCAAGAAAATCATCAAGCAGTCGAAGAAATTCTACGCTCACGATGAAGCCGGCGAGGCCGCTGTTGGCGACAAAGTCCGCATCGAAGAGACCAACCCGATCTCCAAGCTCAAGCGCTGGAAGCTCGTGAAGGTTCTCACCCACTAAACAAGCCCGGCCTCAACCGGTCACTTTAACAAACTCTCTAACTATATTTTGCCATGCTTCAAATGGAATCCAAAGTCGCCGTTGCTGATAACACCGGCGCACGCCAAGCCAAAATGATTGGTGTCATCGGCAAGCGGACCAAGTCCGCCCGTGTTGGCGACATCATCACTGCTCACATTCGCGAGTCCATTCCCACCGCTGCCGTGAAAAAAGGCTCCGTGGTCAAGGCCGTGGTCGTCCGGACCGCTTACCCGGTTCGTCGTGCCGATGGATCCGTTCTTCGTTTCGACGAAAACGCCATCGTCATCATCGACAAGGACGGCAACCCAAAAGGGACCCGTATCTTCGGGCCCGTTGCCCGCGAACTTCGCGAAAAGAACTTCATGAAAATCGTTTCCCTCGCTCCCGAGGTTCTCTAACTCCCCACTTTTATCGGAACATGAAAATTAACACCCACGTGAAGCCAGGCGACGAAGTCGTCGTCATTTCTGGAAACCACAAAGGAAAACAGGGAGCCGTCATCTCCGTCAACGCCGCCAAAGAGCAGGTGGTTGTCGAAGGTGTTCGAAAAATGAAAAAAGGCATCCGCCGCACTGAAGCCAACCCGGATGGGGGCATCGAGGAGGTTGACGGTCCAATTCACATCTCCAACGTAAAAAAAGTCTAGCCCGGACCCCCTGACTGTGTCAGGAACCCGGCCCGCTCCAACCGTTCGAATAAATCGGAAAGGGGAGCACCCCGTGCGCTTAAGCAATTAATTATCAAGCTGACCCGCCAACATACAATGAAACCAACACTCCAGCGCCTCTACGAGGAGAAGCTTGTCAAAGCTCTCCAGGAAGAATTAGGCCTCACTAACGTTAACGAGGTTCCCCGCCTCGAAAAAATTTCCATCAACTCCCACGTCGGACATTACGCAAATGAGCGTAAGGCTGCCGTCGAGGATGCTGTTGATGAGGTCGGAAAGATCACCGGTCAAAAGGCTTCTGTCGTTTACGCCAAGAAGTCTGTTGCAAACTTTAAGGTTCGTGAGGGTGAAGCCGTCGGAGCCCGTGTCACCCTCCGTGGTGACCGTATGTGGGAATTCCTGGAGCGCTTCATCGCGATCACCTGCCCAAACATTCGTGACTTCCGCGGTCTTCCCTTCAAATCTTTTGACGGTCGTGGCAACTATGCCGTGGGATTCTCCGATCAAGCCATTTTCCCCGAGATCGAGCTTGATAAGATTAAGCGCCAGATTGGTTTCGATTTCATCTTTGTGACTTCCGCCAAGACCGACGCTCAGTCAAAAGCGATGCTCAAAGCCCTCGGCATGCCCTTCCGCGACAACCGCAAGGAAGAGGACGCCGCTTAATTTAACGACCTGGAAAAACTAATACCATGGCAACTCTTACTGACCCCATCGCTGACTTCCTCATTCGTTTGAAGAATGCATCACGCGCCGGCAATGACTCCTTCCGTGCTCCCCACTCTAAAATGAAAGTGGAGATCTCGCGTATTCTCAAAGAAGAGGGATACATTTGGAACTACGAGGTCGACACCTCCGGGCAATTCCCCGATCTCGTTGTTAAAACCAAATACGTTGACGGTGTTCCCGCCCTCACAGATCTCAAGCGGGTCTCCAAGTGCGGACGTCGTAAATATTCCGGATCACAGGAAATTCCCCGCGTCCTTAACGGGATGGGTATCTCCATTATGTCAACGCCCAAAGGACTTATGACCGGCCACCAGGCCAAGAAGGACAAAGTCGGCGGCGAAATCCTCGCCTTTGTTTGGTAAACCCCTCACTCAAAAAACAGAACCATGTCAAGAGTAGGACTCAAGCCTATCCCGGCTGTCGACAAAGTAACCGTCAAAGTTGACGGAAACCAAGTCAACGTCGAAGGACCAAAGGGCAAACTTTCCCTCGATCTTCCCGAAGGTCTCACCGTTGAGGTGGGCGAGGGCGAGGTCACCGTCGTTCGTGCCACCGAGCAGCGCCATGTGCGCGCCCTCCACGGCACCTTCCGCAGCCTCATTAATAATCTCATGGAGGGCGTTAGCAAAGGCTTCGTCAAAGATCTCGAGATTCAAGGTGTTGGTTTCCGTTCCGCGGTCAAGGGCAAGGCCCTCGACCTCAGTCTCGGAAAATCCCACCCCATTCTGCATCCCATCCCCGAAGGTCTCACCGTCACTGTCACCGACAACACGAAGATCAAGGTGGAAGGGATCGACAAGCAGCTCGTCGGCCAGTTCGCCGCCGAAGTGCGAAACTACTATCCGCCCGAGCCATACAAAGGCAAGGGAGTTCGCTACGTTGGCGAATACGTCCGCCGCAAGGCCGGTAAGTCCGTTAAGTAAATCCTGACGACAACCCAGAACTTCATATTTCAAATGAGCACTCTCAATCGAAAGGAACTACGCCGCAAGGTCCATCGTCGCATCCGGAAAAAGGTTTCCGGAACCGCAGCCCGTCCGCGCCTTGCTGTTCACTTCTCCAACAAAAACGTCTACGCCCAGGTGATCGACGACATCGCAGGCACGACCCTTTGTGCCGCCTCCACCCTCGATTCATCCATCGAGGCCACCGGAGCCAGCAAGGCAACTGCCGAAGCTGTTGGTAAACTGGTCGCCCAGCGTGCCGCTGATGCCAAAATCGAAACAGTTGTCTTCGACCGTGGCGGCTTCTTCTTCACAGGCAAGGTCAAAGCCCTTGCCGATGCCGCCCGCGAAGGTGGTCTTAAATTCTAATTCTTGCTCCGAACCAAAATGGCAAATAACGAAGACTCCAAGCCTGCTGAAACTCCAGCAGCAAAGCCAGCGGAAGCAAAAGCCGCTGACGCAGCCCCAACCGGCGCAAAACCAGCAGGCGATCAAAAGCCCGCCGATAGTAGTTCTAACAACCGTGGCGGTGACAATCGTGGCGGGGGTGGTGGCTTTAACCGCGGAGGCGGTCCGGGCCAAGGTGGTGGAAACCAACGCGGTGGCTTCGGCGGCCGCCAGCGCGAGCCAGCACCTACCGACTCGGAAGGAAATGAACTGACTGAAAAGGTTGTGTTTATTAACCGCTGTTCGAAAGTGGTGAAAGGTGGACGTCGCTTCAGCTTCTCCGCTCTCGTCGTCTCTGGTAACGAAAAAGGCTCCGTTGGAGTTGGATTCGGAAAAGCCAACGAAGTTGCCGAGTGCATCAAGAAGGCTTCCGGGATTGCCCACAAGAGCCTTCAGAAGGTTAAGCTGAATGGTCCGACCATTCCTCACGAAATCTATGCAGAGTTTGGTGGTGGCAAGGTTCTCCTCAAGCCCGCATCTCCCGGAACCGGCGTCATTGCGGGTGGTGGTGTGCGTGCCGTGTGTGAGGCCGTGGGCATTCACGATGTTCTCGCCAAATCCATTGGCTCCAACAACCACGCCAACGTTGTCAAGGCAACGATCAAGGCTCTCACCATGCTCCGCACCAAGGACGACGTTTTCGCTCTTCGCGGTAAGAAAAAAGAGAAGTCCATCTAATCTGCTTTTCTTCAGAATCCTGAAACACATTTCAAAAAATGAATCTCCATAATCTCAAGCCCAATCCTGGAGCCAAGCATCGCAAAAAGCGTCTTGGTTGCGGAGAGAGCTCCGGTCTGGGAAAAACTTCCGGTCGAGGACACAAGGGGCAAAAGTCCCGCTCAGGCGGTGGCGTTCGCCCCGGTTTCGAGGGTGGTCAAATGCCTCTTGCCCGTCGTCTTCCAAAACGTGGTTTCTCCAACCTCCAGTTTCGCGACACGGTCGCCATCGTCAATGTTTCCCAATTGGAGCATTATTTTGATGCTGACGCTGAAGTGAACGAGAAGACCCTCCGTGAAGTCGGACTTGTCAAAGGACAGTGCGACAAAATCAAGATCCTCGGACAAGGCGAGATCACTAAGGCCATGAAGGTCACGGCAGATCAAGCGAGTGCTTCCGCAAAAGAGAAGATCGAGAAAGCCGGCGGCTCCCTGGAGCTCTAAGGGCCGGGACTTCTCCCCCACTCTGGTGAAGAACTCTTCTCACGAAATCTCCACGTTGAGCCCGGTCCGCCGGGCTGCAGCGTTTTTTACGTTCTTGGGATTTCTGACTCTTTCCTCCTGCGGAGAGGATCAGGATTCTCCGGCAGCCATCATGAAGGACCAAACCCGTGTCTTTAATGAAATGACTGCTGCCATTGATAAGGTTGCCGATGGTGGTGACCAAAAAGCAGCTGCTGAAAAAATTACCGCACTCGGCGGGGAACTTAAGCAGCTTAAAATTAAACTTGCCGAGGTTCTGAGCGAGCGAAAAAAGGAGGACCGTGTTACTGTCGCAGGTCAGTCTGAATTTTCGGAAGCAACATCCGCTTTTCAAAAGGCTCGGGAGAAACTCTTCCGGTCCGGAAGAAATACCCATGAACTTTCGAAGGCTCTGACAGCTCATCATAATCCCGCTCCGATGACCGGAGAGGGAACCCCTGAATAAATTTCCCGACACTTAAATCATTATGATTTCCGCATTTACCAACACTTGGAAAATCCCCGAACTTCGGGACCGCATCCTCTTCACCATGGCCATGATCGTGATCGTGCGTCTTGGCGTTCACCTTCCACTTCCCGGTGTGAACATGGATGTCATCCGTGAGTTCATTGAGATTAACAAGAAGAACAACGAGGATGGCGCCGGTGGTGGCGTCGGTGCGATTCTGAACGTCTTCTCCGGTGGTGGTCTCACCAGTATGGGGCTCTTTGCCCTCGGAATCATGCCGTATATTTCGGCATCGATTATGATGCAGCTGCTCAGTGCGGTCGTTCCCAAACTGGCTCGCCTCAAAAAACAGGATGGAGGTCAGCAAAAGATCAACCAGTGGACCCGCTTCGTGACCATCGCGATTGCGGCAGTTCAGGGGTTCTTCCTTGCAAAATCACTCGAAAATCCGGAGAGCAACCCATTGCTTCAAGGAATCGGGCTGGCTATCACGAATACAGGACAGGATTTGGTTCCAGCCTTTGGAAGCGGCTTTGTGGCCCAGACCGTTCTGATCATTGTGGCCGGCACCCTCTTCCTGATGTGGATTGGTGATCAAATCACCGAGCGCGGAATTGGTAATGGTGTTTCCCTGATCATTTCGGTGAACATCATTTCCGCACTGCCCGGTGTGATGGTGAACCTCTGGAACGAGTTTGTCGTTGAAAGGAGCGACAACCCCTTTAGTCCGCTGCTGATCGTCTTCCTGGTGGTCTTCTTCCTCTTTGTGATCGCTGCCATTGTCACCATCACCCAGGGGCAACGAAGGATAGCGGTGCAATACGCCCGCCGCGTGGCAGGGCGCCGTGAAATGTCCGGTGGCACCCAGTATCTCCCCTTGAAGGTGAACTACGCCGGTGTCATGCCCGTCATTTTTGCGACTGCCATTCTTCAGCTTCCGACCCAGCTTCTCGGGCAAATGTTCCCGAACAGCGACTGGATCTTCAAGATGAATGAGATCCTTTCGCCCAATGATATTTGGTTCTACCTCCTTTCCGGATTCATGATCTTCTTCTTCAGTTTCTTCTGGGTCGCGACCATGTTTCAGCCCTCGGAGGTTGCTGAAAACCTGAAACGTGGTGGTGGTTATATCCCCGGCGTGCGTCCGGGAAAGCCGACTTCTGACTTTCTGGATTACACCATGACCCGCCTCACTTTTGCCGGTGCGATCTTCCTGACCCTGATCTTCATGATGCCTTATTTTGTGGCTCTTGCCCTGGGACTGCAACCCGGTGGACTCGTGACCTCCTTCTTTGGTGGAACCAGTCTCCTCATTCTTGTCGGGGTGCTTCTTGATATGATGCGTCAGATCGAGACCCACCTTTTGCAACGCCAGTATGATGGTTTCCTCCGTAAGGGTAAAATCAAGGGCCGCCAGCAACGGCAGGTTTCCGGTCAGCAGGCTTCCAGTGCCTCCATCCTCTATATCTGGTTGGTTCTGGCCGTGATCGTCCTCGTGGCCATCGTGGCCTTCTTCATCAATCAGTAAATGAAGTCACGGCACCTCGTCTTCCTCGGCCCTCCGGCCTCGGGGAAGGGGACCCAGGGCCGGCGTCTTGCCGATGAAAACGGCTTGGCTTATCTTTCGACGGGCGCGCTCTTACGGCGCGCCCTTCGCGATGATACCGATCTCGGAAAGCTCGCCCGCCCTTTTTTGGAACGTGGCGATTATGTCCCCGATGACATCATGATCCCGATGGTCCTCGAGTGGATCGGAGAACAGAATAACGGTTGGTTGCTCGATGGCTTTCCCCGCACCGTTCCGCAGGCAGTGGCACTTGATCAATCTCTCGAGAGCAAACCCCTCGCGATCGTTCTTCATGTTCCTGATGACGAACTTCGCCGCCGCGTGAGGTGTCGCTTGGAGTGCGGGAATTGCCATCGGGTCGCTCGCGAAGGAGAAGGGACGGATTGTCCGAAATGCCACGGCAAGCTAGCTGCGAGAGCTGACGATGCTTCGGCGAACTTTGAGAATCGTCTTGCCGAATATCGTCGACTCGTGATTCCGGCCATCACTTACTACTGTGATTTGTTGCGCGCCCGTATCGTGAAGGGGACGGGTTCGCCCGATGAAGTCTATGCCCGTGTTTGCGGGTAATCGCTCTTCGTCTTGACCCCCCCGCTTTGAGTCCCTACCTCATTGAGCCATGGCCAAGCGTTCCAAGATCCCCATCAAAACCAAGCAGGAGATTGAACAAATGCGCGAGGCCGGGAAGGTCGCGAGTGATGTTCTTCAGCGCACTGCCGCCTTTATCGCAGCCGGAAAAACGACCCGGGAAGTGGATGAGTATGCCCTTTGCCTGATGGACGGGCACAAGGTGAAGAGTGCCTTCCACAAATACCGGGATTTCCCGGGTTACACTTGTATTTCCATGAACGAGGAAGTGGTGCACGGGATCGGTGGCGATCGTATCATTCAAGACGGGGATCTCGTGAAGCTGGATGTGGGCGTGAAACGCCAAGGGTGGATTGGCGACAATGCCCTCACCGTGCCGGTTGGCAAAATCAATGGTGAGCAAAAGCGTCTTCTCGCCGTCACCGAAGAATCGCTGTTCGTGGCAATTTCCCATGCGCGGGCGGGCGAGCCGCTTAATAAACTTTGTGCCTCGGTGGAGAACTACGTGACCCGCTTTGGTTTTACCGTTGTGAGGGATCTCGTCGGCCACGGGGTGGGGCGTCAGCTTCACGAGGAACCCCAGGTTCCCAACTACGATCCGGGTGGTCGGTCTCCTATCCTAAAAGCGGGAATGATTCTCGCCATCGAACCCATGATCAACGCCGGAGTAGGCACTGTCGATTGGCTCGACGACGGCTGGACCGTTTCAACTTCCGATCGCCGCCCTTCCAGCCACTTCGAGCACACCGTGTTGGTCACCAACGGTGATCCTGAAATTCTGACCTGGCGTCCCCGGACCGCGTTGCCCGAGCAATTGGGTATTCCGCCTCTTCCCGCCTGAAACATGAGGTGGTAGGGGTTAACTCCAGCAATTGTAGTGGTGTCGTGATCACTCAAGCCGGGAAAGCCATTACCAATTTCCTTGTCCTTCGAGAATGGGTTTTCGTTATGTCATTGATCGACGAAATGCATGAAGTATTGCTATTTCGGTATTGGAAAGGGTCTTTCCACGGCGATTTCGTCAACTCTTCGCTTCCATTCGTGAAGCGGTCCCGGGTGAGGTCAATGTTGCCTCGCAGCGAGAGCGAACACGACGGTGAGAGTGAGCCACAGGATGGTGAAGAGGATGTGCATCACGGTTTCGAAGGGCTGGCCTTTCCAGTTTTCGAATGAATACCAAAAGAACTGATAGATAAGTCGGAGTCCCGCGAGTTCTTTCTTCCAGCGGAAGTAGCGGGGGGAAATGACATGGAGAAGGGCAAGCAGAATGAGGACGATTCCGAGAATTTGGAGAAGGGAATCATGGGCGGGTCAGTTTGAAAAGTCGGACGAATGGAGTGAGGCACTCCTCATGAGAGACGGTGAGACCGGCGCTGGCAAAGGCCTGATGCCACGTTTTGCGTGAATGAAAATGGAGAAACCCGATGGAGTAGGCGAGGAAGTTTGGGAGATCCCGGAGATGCTTTGCAATGAGGATGGCCCCTTGGGGCGCGTGGGTCCGTCTTACTTCTGCTAGAAAGCGGGTTCGTTCATGGATGTCCCGCACATCATGGAGTGACGGAAAACCGAAGGGGGAGGCGCTTCGCGAGGCAAGCATGAACAAATCCGAGGCCTCACCCTCTGGAAAATCCATGGTTCCAAGCGTTGAGGTCCTGATATAGGTTTCGAGACCTTTGCCTTTGTTGCGAGGAACCCAATTGGGTGAGCTATCATGGGCAAATTCTTTGGCGTCGCCTGGTGGACGAAAGTGAAACTTTCGCCTGTCATGTCACCGTAGTGAGAGGATTCCAATCACCATGAAATCCAAAATCCTCTCGCTCATTCTCGCTTTCTTTGTTTGTCCGCTGGCCTGGGCAGGTTCCCCGGTCGATTCAATCGCCGGCAAGAAGACCGTCTTTCTTGGTGACAGCATTACCCAGGCCGGAACCTACGTGGGTTTCACGTCCTACTATCTTCAGCGCCTCAATCCCGGGAAGGACTTCGACATCTATTCGTTGGGCCTTTCGAGTGAAACCCTTTCCGGACTCAGTGAAAACGGACACGCGGGTGGGCGCTTTCCACGACCGTGTCTCTTTGAGCGTTTTGACCGTTTGGTCGGAAAGGTGAAACCCGAGGTCGTTTTCGCGTGCTATGGGATTAACTGTGGAATTTACAAGTCACTCGATGGCGAGCGATTCGCTGCTTTTAAAACCGGTGTGAAAAGACTCATCAAGGATTGTAAAGCGGCAGGGGTGGAACAGATCTTCATTGTGACCCCGCCCATTTACGATGCCACGACGAAGGAGGGCGAGTTCAACTACGACAGCGTGATGACCGCTTATGCGGCCTGGGAGATGACCATCAAGGAAGAGGGCGTTCAGGTGATTGATCTCCATTCAGCGATGCGAAAGGCGCGCGATGCACGGACCACGGTTTTTTCAAGAGACCGGGTCCATCCTGGAAAAGAAGGACACTTGTTGATGGCGACCTCAATCTTGAAGGGCCTGGGTTTGGAGGTCCCGCCGGAAGATCTTGGAGCGATTCAAAAAGATCCTCTCTTCAATCAGATCGATCGCTTACGGAGTTATCGGAGTAAACAATGGATGAAGCATATTGGCTACAATCGTGAGAAGTTGGTGAAGCCCCAACCTTTGGGAGAAACTGAGAGCGAAGTGGCAAAGAAGCAGGTCGAAATTGATACGCTGCGAAGGAAGAAATAGGGAGACCGGGCGAACTAACAAAAGGTTTCCTTGTAGAGGATCTCGACTTTGTTGCGGGCCCACGGTGTTTTGCGGAGAAAGTTGAGGCAGGATTTGAGAGAGGGATTGTTGGCAAAACAGCGGATACGAATTCGATCTGCGAGCTCATCCCATCCATACCTCTCTTCCAATTGAGTCAGCATCTGTTCCAGTTTGATTCCATGAAGCGGATCGTTCGAAGGCGTTGGCACGGGTTGACCTTACGCCAATTGATTCGATTTGGCGATCCAACATGGTGAATACTGCGGTTCCGAACCCGCTGTCATTTTTCTCGCAGGTGAAGGGAGGATTTTGCTAACTTTCGACTGATGACATTAGAGCTGTTCGCAAGTGAAATCAGCGAGGCAAGATCCTCGACGAAACTTCCATCCTTGACGATTGTCGGAGGACCAAGGGAATTGCGTTTGCTGGCGGATTTTTTGGCGCAATCGGCTGATGAGATCGAGGCCCACGGACCTCATGTCCGTCATCGGGAGTTTTGCAACGAACCAGGGGCTCAGGCCTACGAGGGGCATTTACCCGAGGTCTTTGTAAGCCAGTGTGTTTGAACAGAACGAAAGAATAGGGGGGAGTTCATCTCGATAGGCTCCATCTTTCAATCTCGTAGTTGCTAACCGCTGGCTCCATGCATTTGTCTTCAAGATCATCGTTCTTTATTTCTTTTCTTCGCTTACTTTGATTCTACGAACTTGAGGAATGTAAAATGGCAAGGATGATCAGTCTGGTGGTCCAGGCGATGGTTCGGATCCAGTTTGTTTTTACAATGGCCGGGACTTTGGCGGGGGTGAGCTTCGCGTGCTGGGGGACCTGGATCAAAGCGGTGGATGCCCAGGCGATGGCGAGCAGGATGGTCGGGAAGGGGAAGTCCCGCCAGTCCCCGAGGTAGAGGCAGGCGGCACAACTTGTGGCTTCGAGAAGCATGAAGGGGGCGATGACAAGGGGCACCCGGTTCATGTAGCGGGTGTGGTAGTCGTCAAAGACATCGCCCTCTAGGCGAGTGAATAGAGGGTAGATCGCGATCTGAACCATCCAGATAATACCCGTCATGGCTGCGCATGAAAGGAGCTGGATGGTGAGCGCGATTTCAAGCATTGATGCTACTTGATGGACTCGATCACGACTCCGCCGGTGGACATGGCGTGGGCTTTCGAGGGAGAAGAGTCGGGATGCCAGGGGCCAACATTTTCATTGAGTTGGAGATCGATGACGGCGCCTTTGACCTCTTTTAGGGTAGGGGCTTCCGATCCTGAATAGAGAGCTTTCGGGGAGAGTCGAACCCAGTCGATCACTCCGGTGAAGTGATCGACGGCCTTGCCATTGCCGTTCACGTCGGCACCGATGATGAGGGGGAGGCGATTGTCCTTGAGCTTGCCTTCCCGGGCTTCGGTGGCGAGGAGTTTTCCGTCGAGATAGAGACGGGCTTCCCTGCCATCGTAAACTCCCGCGAGAGTGTGCCAGGTGTCGGTTTTTAGGAGAGGAGCCGGAGCGGAGACCTGGAGGTATTTCCCATCGAGATTAATGATGAATTCCGGACGTCCGTTGCCGATGAAGATCCCGTAGCCCGAGCTTTCGGTCTTGTTGACAAGACCAGTCCGACCCTGAAAGGAATCGGCTTTGAATCGGCATTCAAGCGTCACTTCTTTGTTGATTTTGAAACGATTGGAAGGAATAGAGAGAGCTTGGTTCATTCCGTTGAACCGGGCAATTCCATTCGGGAGGGAATCGTCCCGGGTGAGCTGGAAGTCGAGCGGGACAGGGATGGTGCGGCGAGGGATTTCGTAGGCGAAGCCTTTGGCGAGATATTCCGAATCGAGGTGGAATGTTGGAGTTGAAAAACTTCCCGCCATGATCGAAGCATCCCAGCTGAGCGCGAAGGTGAAATCCCGGGTTTCTCCCGCTTTGATCGTGGCGTGATGGTGATCCGGTTGGCAGCTGAAAGAGTCGCCCGGAGAGCTGTGGGAAAGAACGGTGGCGACGGAACGGTCGCTGGGATTGGTGATGGTGACGGTCACTTCGTGCCGTCCTCCCAGATCGCTTTTGAGAGGGAGAGGAGGGGTGATTCTTACGGGGGAACTTTTAACCCGATTGACTTGCGCGACGAGGTCGCCGGTGATTTCGCGGACGTCGAGGACTTCACCCACCGGAACGGCGGCAAGGGAGATGCGATCCTTGCGGACGGTGACGATGTCATAGTGGTGGAGGTAGCCGGCTTGCGGGATGGCTCCGGACTGGCCGCCGCCGGTAGTGGCGAGAGTGACATATTCAATGCCGTCCTTGGGGCCATCGTAGCGCATGGTATGAATGTGTCCGGCGAAGACCGCGGAGACGTTTCCGGCATCCTTCAGACGTTTGTGGACGCGATCCCAATCGTCGCCATAGCCGCGTCCGAGCCAGCGGGGGTGGTGAAGGAAAAGAAAGACGTGCTCGGCGCCTTTGGCTTTCGTGAGAGTTTGATCCAGCCAGGTGAATTGTTCCGGGCTGATTTTTTGAGCGGCCGGCTTCCCGAAGGTTTTTTCGCCGGTCTTGGGATCGCCTTCATCCGAGTAAAGGACGACGAACCAGGAGTTTTTGTGTTGGAAGGCATACCAAAGCGGGCCGAAGTGCATTTCGTAGGCGGTCTCCATTTCTCCTTCGGGCTTCTTTGACTTGTCCGGGCCCCGCCAGTAGATGTCGTGGTTTCCGGCAACGGGGAACCAGGGGCAGGCGAGCTCGTTCATGATGGATTTGTATTCCTTCATCTGCTTCATCCAGACGTCTTCGTTGCTGTAGCCGTTGATGAGATCTCCGACGGTCATGACGAAGTCGGGCTCAAGGAGGTTGGTGTCGCGGACGGCATCGGCGAGGATGGAAACGCCGCTGTCAGGTCCGCCGGTGCGATCACCATAGACGATGAAGGTGAAGGCGTCTTGTTCCTTGGGGAGGGGGAGTTTGACCGGGCTCTTGCGTGAGGTATCGAAGCGCTCGGGAGTCGCTTCCTCAGTCTCATGCTTGTCACCGTGGCGATGATGGTGGTGATTGTGCCCGATGTTGGGATTGATCGGAGGTGGGTCGGCGAGGAGGGATGAGATTGAGAGGGCGAGGATGAGGAGGCGTTTCATAGCATATGAATACGGGATGTCTGGGGTGAAACTTCCCTTCCTTTGTCAAAAACAATCAATCTATGGAGGTCAGAAATTTCTTAAGGACCGGGTGTGAATCTGAAGTGAGGCGGTCGGCTGGGATGAGCTTTTCGAGGGGGATCTCTTGCTGTTGGAGGATCTGTTTGACGACTCGATCTTTGGTGCAAATTTCGACGAGGAATTTGAGTTCCTTGATGACTTGGCGCTCGGTGAGGTTGCCTGCGGAAAGTTCGTCGGCAAGAAGAGAGAAATAAGCGGGCAGGATGCAGGTCATCATGCCGACGTGCTTGCCATCTTGTCTTCCGGCTTGAGGGAGTTTGGCGAGATTGTGGCACTTTGCTTTGAAGAGATAAATGGGGTAGAGGACGAAGAGACCCTCGACCAGCTGGGCACGCTTGATCGCGGGGGATTTGCGACATGGGGATGCCGTAGACGCTGGTCATGAGATCGACGTGGAGGGAGTCATCTTCCGGAAGGACGTAGATTCCGGGTTGGCCTTCTGCCGGGGACTGGGATTTGTAGAGGGTGCCTGCCGCGTTTTCGAAGAAGCGGAGGGCGTCCTTGCCGACGAAGACGTCGCGGTCTTTTGAGGTGAAGGGGAGATAAGGCTCAAGTCCTGAGTCTTTTCCAAACTCGTCGTAGATGTAGCTCGTCCACAGATTGACGGCTTGTCCTCCTTCCAAAAAGTAAACCGAGCCGGATTGGTCGAGCGATTTAAGGACAGAAAAGAAAGGCTCGATGCTGACCTTCTCCCCGCTCACTGCCCGACCGTCTCCTTAAGATTGGCGATCTTGGCACCTTTGAAGTGACCTTCGGGGAAGATGGAATTTTCCCGTTGGATCTTGGCAGGATCTTCACCAGCCTCGATTCGGGCTTGGTCGGAGGCACGGGAAGTTTCTTTCTCCTTGCGACGCTGGAGAAAGAACTCGGGTCCTTCGATGATGATCTTTGCCATTTGTTGAGAGTTTGAGTGAGATCGGGCAGGAGGTCAAATCTGCAATGGGTTGGTGTCAGCCTGCGTTGGATTACCCTTTTTGCGGTGGGGAATTGAATGGCGCAAAAAAACCGGCCGCGGCGGGAAGCCGGGACCGGTTTTGAGAGTTATGAGGTCTACTTTACTTGTATTCCTTCAGGAAGGCGACGAGGTCGGCGACGTCCTGCGGGGTGAGGGCCATTTGGTCGGCTGAGAGCATGAGGGAGTGCTTCAGCTTGTAGGGGCGTTTGCTCTTGATGCGATCGCGGGGGATCATCTGGGTGATGCCTCCGGTGGAAGTCATGATGAGGGGGTCGCCGTCGTTTGAGGCAATGCCGTGCACTTGCCCGCCTTTTTTCAGGGCCACTCCGGAGCCGGAGTAGCCGTGGGAAATGTCAGCGGAAGGCTCGACGATCGAGCGGGCGATGACGTCGAGAGTTTGACCCTGTCCCCAGCCTCTGAGATTGGGGCCGAAATTGACGCCGGCTCCATTGAACTCGTGGCACATAATGCAACGGTTTGCGGTGGTTTTTCCTTTTGCGGCATCACCCTTCAGTTTCAGCACGTCTTCGACGGAGAACTTGGGAGGATCGGCTTGGGGCGCGGTGATGGCAGTGACGACGACTTTGGAGGGATCGTAAATGCCACGTTTTTTGAGTTCGCCGGCGATGTCATATTTCTTCCATTCGCCGTTGCCATTACGGAGGAGCCAGTTTGCGGCGTCACCTTGGGCGGGGCCTTTGGTGGCGAGGTTGAGGGTGGCTTCGGCCGCGGACTTGTCGTCAATGAAGGCGAGTGATTCGACGGCGAAGGCACGTTGCTCGGGGGTGAGCGAAGGGTGATTGGCGCGGGCCTCGAGATCGGCGACAGCAGCTGCAGGCCAGAGACGCCAGGTGAGTTTGGCGAATTGGTCGGACCATTCGTGGGGAGCTCCGGGCTTCATCGCGGCCTTGATAGCAGTCCAGATTTCCGATTCCTGGTTGGCCGCACCGAGGCCGATGGCTTCGATGGCATTCTTGTCGGTGTGATCGACTTGAGGGGCGAGCTTGGCGAAGATGTGCTTCGTCTTGGCGGCGGGGAGGTCGCGGAGGGAGAGAGCGACATCGCGGCGGATGCCCGGGTTCGGGTCGTTGGCCATTTTCTCGGCGTGAGGCAAGATGTCTTGGTCGGCACGGCGCAGGGCACGGTAGGCGGTGAGGCGGGCCAAAGGTTCATCATGGTCAAGGAGTCTCACGCATGCTTCGAGGCCCCTTTGACCGAGGTGGGGAAGAAGCCAGATGGCACGAACTGCGATCATGGGATTGCTTTCATCGGCAAACTGCCGCAATGCCGGGAGAGCTTGTTCTCCCATTTCCTTGAGGGCGGTGAAGCCGAGGAAGCGGGTGTTGATGGCGGGGCTCTTCAGGGCGGTGATGGCTCCTTCGACGGTCTTGAGGTCGAACTTGGGGACGTTCGATTTAAAGCCTTTGGGAGCAATGCGATAGATGGTGCCGGAGCAGGTTTCATCGCGGTCGCTGTGGCCACCGACGCGGGCGTCATACCAATCGGAGATGTAAATCGCTCCGTCGGGTCCGACGGCGACGTCGGAAGGACGGAAGAGGATCTTGTTGTCGTTCATATCAGCACCACCGCCGACGAAGTCTGAACCCGCATATTGTTTGTTGGGGTTGGTGGTGGTGAGGTTTTTTTGCTCGAGTTTGAAGGCCGCGCCTTTTGGCTCGGGCTTGTAGTGGAAGACGGTATTTTTTCCGGGCTCGCAGGAGAAGAAGGAGCCGTTGAAGCTCTCCGGGAGGGCTCCGTTTTCATACATCGTTACGCCGGTGGGGGATCCGCCGCCGTAGATGTGTCCCACGTCCATGGTGCCGGGATCGTCCTGACGCCAGTGGGCGCGTCCGTGATCCTGACCGGGGCGTTTGACCGCGCGGTAGCCTTGCTGGGCGTCGCGGGTGAAGTAGCCGGCACAGCCGTATTCAAGGATGTAGGAGACGCGGCAGGCCGGTGGATCGTCGTTGTCGTTTTGGAAGGCGTTGCCGAAGGAGTCGAGCGATTGCTCATAAGAGTTGCGGTAGCCGTGGCCGATGATTTCGGCGTTGGTGCCGTCGGGATTCATACGGACGGTGAAGCCGGAAGTCCAGATGTGGCCATCATCCGAGCGTTTGCCGGAGACGGCGAGGTGGTCGGCAGGCCATTCGCCGCCGCCGCCTTTGTAAGGTCCGCCCATATAGAAGTTCTTGCCGGAGTTGTCCTTGAAGACCGCGCCGCAGTTTCCGTTGTTGAAGTAGAGTTTTCCATCCGGTCCGCCGGTCACGGAGTGGAGGGAGTGGTCGTGGTTCTTGGCATTGAAGCCGGTGAGGAGGACTTCGCGCTTATCGACGGCGGGGTCGAACTTGAGGTCGCGGTTGACGTCGGTGTAGACGAGGAGCTCGGGCGGCTGGGAAACGTAGATGACGTTGTCGAAGACGGCGACGCCGAGGGGCGCGACGAGTCCTTTTTCCTGCACGAAGGTGTGGGAAGTGTCGGCCTTGCCATCGCCATTGGTGTCCTGCACGACGGCGATGCGGTCACCGCCGGGGCGACGTCCGTTGTGGCGGCGGTAGTTGACGCCTTCGGCGACCCACATGCGTCCGGCGTGGTCGAAGTCGATGTTGGTGGGATTATAAAGATGGGGCGAGGTGGCCCAAACGCTGATTTCGAGACCTTCGGGGAGTTTAAACTGTTCGAGATTGACGAGTTTGTGTTCGAGATCGGATTCCCAGGGGGCATTGGGATCCTTGGGCCCTTTGGGGGTGCGAATGGTGAATTGGACGGCCGCTTCCGAGACTTTGCCGCCTTGTTTGGCTCCTCCATCGTCGATGCCAACCTGGGCGGTGAATTTCAGGGCTCCTTTGGGAACGCGCAGCTGAATGGTGGACTTGGCGTGGGTGCCGAGGGCGTGGTCGTAGGCTTTGCCATCGATTTTCAGGGCTCCTCCGCCGACGGATTTATTGAGCTGTAGACTCTGCCATGCTTGTTCAGAATGGGCGATGTGTTTTTTGGTGACGGCAATTTTTTTACCGTCTTTGGTGTGGAAAGTGGGATTGACCCAGGCGGCCCAGTCGTGTGATTCGTTGCCGAGGTCATTGACGAAAAGCTCGAGGGTTTCGAGTCCGGCGATGTCGGCGGAGAGCTCGTGGAGACGTTGAGTGTCCTTGGCGTGGAGCTTGGGGCTTTGGGCGAAGTCCTTCGCGAGGAGGGGCGAGGTGAGTAAGAGGAGAGATGTTAGAGCGAATCGCATAAGAGGGGGAATTTACGAAATGGGGAGGGAGATGCTATCACTAAGTGAGATTTGGGCTCTGGAAGGCTCGCGCAGAGACGCGGATACCCATACCGGGCACTTTGGACGCTGAGTGGGGGGAGGAGGGCTCACGCAGAGCAGCGAGGAGCGGAGGAGGGCGAAGGCGAAGGAATGAGAAAATGCCGAGGCCCCCTACGGTCAGGGAAAACACCAAGAGCATTGGCCATTGGGAGTATTTTTT
>CALFSW010000280.1 GCA_937916505.1 uncultured Verrucomicrobiales bacterium
GGTAATTCCATCTCTTGGGGAAAAGTCCGCACCATCAAATGCAAGCGACTCTGCGGAAATCGGCGGTGATAAACATCAACAGCCTTCCGGAGCTGCTTCACCTCTTTTTTCTTAAGATGGTTTCCCTCTTGGGTCACCCCGCCAAAAATCACTGGCATGGGCCCCATGATTCGGACCAACTTTTCGCCATCAATTCCGCACTGCGGACACTCGGCAGCAGTCTCCTCAAGAGTAGCATTGCAATAGGGACAGTGAATCACAGAGACACCCTAAGACGCACTGGACCTGATCACGATTCAAAATTCCCAATTCGTGATTTCAAATTCCCGATTCTTCGCCACCCTCTCCCCCATGTCCAAGTTCTCAGGAAAACGTGTTGTCATCACCGGAGCCGGTCGCGGCATCGGCCTCGCCATCGCCCACGCCTTCGCCCGCGAAGGCGCCAAGCTTGCCATCATCTCGCGGAACCCCACCAGCTGCGGTGCCGCCGCCAAGGAAATCAATGCCCTCTACCCCGACTCCTCCCGCTTTTACGCACTCGATATCGCTGACTATGATTCTGTTCAGGAAGTCGGCAAAACCATCATCGCAGATTTGGGCGGAATCGACATTCTCGTCAACAACGCCGGAGTCACCCGTGACGGCCTCATCATGCGCATGAAATCCGAGGACTGGGATACCGTTCTCGACACTAATCTCAAAGGAGCCTTCAACCTCGTCAAAGCTCTCCAGCGCCCGCTTATGAAGGGCACTGATCCCCGCATTATCAATATCAGTTCCGTCATCGGACTCATCGGAAATGCCGGCCAAGCGAACTACGCCGCTTCCAAAGCGGGACTCATCGGCCTCACCAAATCCATCGCCCGCGAACTCGCCGGACGTAAGGTCACCTGCAATGCCATC
This sequence comes from uncultured Verrucomicrobiales bacterium, assembly GCA_937916505.1. Classification (GTDB taxonomy): domain Bacteria; phylum Verrucomicrobiota; class Verrucomicrobiia; order Verrucomicrobiales; family Akkermansiaceae; genus SW10. The sequence continues at coordinate 904 of CALFSW010000280.1, forward strand.
GCTCCCGGGTTCATCAAAACCGATATGACCGACGAGCTGTCCGACGACCTCAAAGCCGGCATCATCGCCAAAGTCCCTCTCTCCGACTTCGGCCAGGTCGATGACGTCGCCAACGCCGTCCTCTTCCTCGCCAGCCCCGACGCCCGCTACATCACCGGCCAGGTCCTTGCGGTCGATGGCGGAATGACAATGTAATTCACTCTCTAAAATCCCTTCCGATCCAGCCGATCGATCAGATCCCCGCGCCTCGGCACGGGGTTCTTTTTGGGATCTTACTCCACCAGCGATAACACGATTTTCTGAAGATCCATCACCGCCATCTTCGTCTTTCCCTTGGGTCGGACTTCAAGAGGGTAAACACCCCGACTCAAAATCACGGTGCCCAGTTCAACCGGCTCAAATTTCTGAAAATGCCCTGTCGCCTTCACCTTGAAAGGCAGCTTGGTTTTCCCGATCAAGACATCCACCGGGCTCCCTGCGTTTTCGTCAGTGCAACCTTGATAGATTGTGACCTTGTAGGTCCCCGTGGCAGGCACCTCCATCTTCCAGGTCACAAAATCAGCCGGAACGGTCCAGTATCCAATGCACAACTTCTTCGGCTGTGGTTCATAGCGGAGCTTCCGACCATAAACCGTGGCCTCTTTCGCCCTCAAGGTGACATTCCCATCCTTCGCCGCTTTTGCGATGGGCTCATCGCCCTCATGTGCCGGCCGCAGCGTCACCGCTTTTAAATTCATCACCGCTCCTCCGAGCTTTTTCGTCCCCTTCACCGAAAGCGTCACCGGCTTCTGATCGTCGGCCAAATAGATCCGGCCCAATCTCTTCGTCGTGTAACGATACCACGTTCCCGTCGACTCTAGCGATCCGGCGAGTGATTGATCCGCGAGCTTCACCTCCACCTCACTCCCTTTTCCCGCAAGTGAATAGGTCACCTCAACCCAATACATCCCCCACCTTGTCGGCTTAAAATCCCACACCACCGAGTCGTTCAAATCCGCCCAAAACCCCACCCGATGATTCCCAGGATGACTTTCCAGCTTTGCCCTCCCCGGACCTTCCACCCGCGAATCCAGCGCTGAAAAAATAATTTGCCCGTCCGGATACGAAACCGACTTTTCGGCGATCTCCAGCGTCACCGACCCTACCCCTTTTCGCTTCTCCTCCGGAATTTCCAAGGTCACCTCGCTCGCATCCTTGTTAAACGAAATTTGCAGCGGTTCCCGGTGCGGATCATTCGAAAAGTAGGCCTGTGTAAAGTTGGGAGACGGCGTTCTCAGCGAAACCTTCCCACTCGAGAAATCACCTTGCACCAATTCATGGCGGGGAGTTTTTCCGTCGTGCAGGATCGGAGACGCACTCAGGGCAAGCGGTAAGAAAATCATCAGGCGAAGCATGACTGACACCCTGCCGCGCCCCGCCCCTGGACTCAATCAGAGATTTCCACAAGAAACCTTTCTTTCATCAACCGGGATTTGTAATTGTGACCCCGTCGACAGCGTAATAGCGTCCCCATTCGAACCGTGAAAACACTTCTCATACCTCTACTGACCATTGGAGCAGCTTTCTTGTCGAGCAGCTCCGCATTCGCCGAAGACTTCGTTTCCCAAGCCACGCCCGCCCAAAAGCTCGTGGTCAAGGAAGGCTTCAGTGTCGAACGTCTCTACTCCACCCCCAAGGGAAAGTTTGGCTCCTGGGTCACACTCTGTGAGGACAACAAAGGACGTCTCATCGCAGGCGACCAGTATGGTTCGATCTACCGCTTCCCCCGTCCCGCACCCGGGAAGACCTTGCAGGATTCCCAAGTCGAGAAAATCGATCTCGATATCGGACACGCCTGGGGCCTCTGCTACGCCTTCGATTCCCTCTACGTCGTGGTGAACGAAAAGAAGCACCAGGGCCGCGGCCTCTACCGGCTCCGCGACACCAATGGCGATGACAAGTTCGACAAAGTTGAACTCCTTAAAAAATTCCAGGAAAACGGCGGCGAGCACGGGCCGCACGCCGTCATCCCCTCACCCGACGGAAAGTCACTCTACGTCGCCTGCGGAAACCAAACTGCCCTCCCCGAATACCAAAAATCCCGCGTCTCCGAGGTTTGGGGCGAAGATTCCCTCCAGCCCCGCGTCTATGGTCGTGGCTTCATGAAAGGGGTCGAAGCCCCCCGCGGCTGGGTTTGCAAAACCGACCCTGATGGCAAAACCTGGGAAGTCATCGCCACCGGTTTCCGGAACCAATACGACATCGACTTCAATCCCGAGGGAGAGATGTTCACTTACGATGCCGACATGGAATGGGACGTCAACACCCCCTGGTATCGTCCCACCCGCATCAATCACGTCATCAGCGGCGCCGAATTCGGCTGGCGAAATGGCTCTGCCAAATGGCCCGCCTACTACAGCGATAGCTTCGGAGCCGCCGTCAATGTCGGCCCCGGCTCACCCACCGGCGTCGTCTTCGGAACGGGCGCAAAGTTCCCTGCCAAGTATCAACGCGCTTTCTTCGCGTGCGACTGGTCCTACGGAAAACTTTACGCCGTCCATCTCAAGCCCAACGGATCGACCTACACCGGCGAAGTTGAGGAATTCATCGCCGGCCAACCGCTCCCTCTCACCGACATCTGCATCAGCAAAAAAGACGGTGCCATGTATTTTGCCGTCGGTGGCAGAAAGGTCCAATCAGGCATCTATCGCGTCACTTACACCGGATCCGAAAGCACCGCACCGGCCCCGGCTGAAAAAGCCGGATCTGCCGCCCGTGCCCAACGCCTTGCCATCGAGGCCAATCACCTCAAAAGCAACCCCGCCGTTGTCGGGAAATTCTGGAAACACCTCGGGAGCGACGACCGGGCCCTTCGTTTTGCAGCCCGCACCGCCATCGAAAAAGTTCCCGTCGAAAAGTGGGCCAGGAAGGTTCTCGCTGAAAAAGATCCTTTCACCCAGCTCGGAGGGATTCTTTCCCTCGCCCGCCTTGGCAAGAAGGACCATCAGCCCGGCGCCGTCAAAGCCCTCCTCGAGCTCAACTACAAGGCCCTCAACCAGCAGGAACGCTTTGACCTCATCCGCGCCTACGGCCTGACCTTCATGCGCCTCGGAGCTCCCACCGCCGATCAAAAAGCGGCTGTCATCACACAGCTCGATTCCCACTACCCCGGAGACTCCGCCTCCGAGAACATCGAACTCTCCAACCTTCTCGGTTACCTTCAGGCACCCAACATCATCGCCCGCTCCGTCCATCTCCTCAACACCGCCCCGACCCAGGAAGAGCAAATCGCCATCGCCAAGAACATCCGTTTTGTAAAAGAAGGCTGGAACGATGACCTCGAAAAACAACTCTTCACCTGGTTCACCCGCGCATCCGGATACAAGGGAGGAGCAAGTTTCGGCAACTTCATCAAGGAGATCAAAAACGACTCCCTTGCCCGTCTCAGCGCTGACCGTAAAAAGGCCCTCGCCGGGATCATCAATGCCCAGCCCATCACCAAGAATCCCCTCACCAGCAACCGTGAGATCAAGTTTGTCAAAAACTGGAGCATGAAGGATCTCACTCCCCTTCTGGGTTCGGGACTCGAAGGGAATCGAAGCTTCAAAAACGGACGCGAAATGTTCGCTGCCGCCACCTGCTACGCGTGCCATCGCTTCAATCAGGAAGGCGGAGGCATCGGCCCCGACCTCACCAGCGCCGGTGGTAAATTCAGCCCGCACGATCTTCTGGAGTCCATCATCGACCCCAGCAAGGAGATCAGCGACCAATACGGTTCCGTCACTTTCACCTTGAAAGACGGCAAGCAAATCATCGGACGCATCGCCAACCTCAGCGGCGATAAATACATGGTCATCACCGACCTCATGGCTCCCGGCGAAATGACCAACATTAGCACCAAGGACATCAAGTCATCCGAACCCACCAAGTTCTCCATGATGCCTCCCGGACTGCTCAATACCCTGGAAGACGACGACATCCTCGACCTCCTCGCCTACATCCTCTCAAAGGGCGACAAGGAAAACCCACTCTTCCAATAGCGATCGGCGGCGTCCTCAAGGGCGACGATGGAATTCGGCGAGTGGGCGCGGGTGAAGAATTGAACCGCGGCGACAACGTTGCGGGTATCCTCGCCCCAACACCGAGACGATGGATCAGCTAATGGAGCCCGACTACTTTGGAGCAGGCAAAGCAAAGGCGACCAGGCTTCCGCCGCGGGGACGACCGGATTTCCCGCCTCCTGCGGAGATGACGACGTATTGCGTCCCTTTCACCCGGTAGGTGCTGGGAGTGGCATTTCCGCCGAAGGGCAATTTCGCCTTCCAAAGGATCTTGCCGGTCTCTTTGTCAAAGGCGCGGAAGGTTTCGTCGGCGGTCGCTCCGATAAAAAGGAGACCACCGGCGGTCACCAGCGGCCCACCGTAGTTCTCGGTCCCGGTCGGCGGGATTCCGCGGGCGGTGAGTTCGGGGTATTCGCCAAGGGTGACCGTCCATTTGACTTCACCGGTATTCAGATCCACCGCGTTCAGCGTTCCCCACGGCGGCTTGATCGCGGGGTAGCCTTCGTCGTCGAGCCAGCGGCGGAAGCCGCCGAAGGCATAGCCCGGAGCTTCGGTTTTTTCCGCTCCTTCGGCCTTGGATTCAGCGGGCGCTTTCTCATTCAACACGTAGTCGAGGATGGCCTTGCGTTTGGCTTCGGCCATGGTGGCGTATCCGGGCATGCGTCCCCCGCCTTGCCGGGTGATCGTTTCAATTTCTTCACGCGTCTTGCGCTTTTGAATATCGATCAGTGACGGAAACTCCGCCGCTGAATTCCCTTTTCTGTCCAAGCCGTGGCAGGCACCGCAGTAAATCATGTAATCACGCTCGCCGGGGACGAGCGGGGTGCCATCGGCACGCTTTGTTTCCACCATCTGGAGGAGCCAGGGCATCTCGTTGATATTAACGTAGTAGATTCCGTCGGGATCGGCCGCGCCTCCGCCCCATTCCATGCCGCCATCAAAACCGGGGAACATGACGGTCTCGTTCAAACTCGGCGCGGGAAAGGGGCCGAAATTCGGGGAAGCACGAATACGGTCCAAGGTGAGCTGATGGGTCTCGGGAGAAATGTTCGAGGCGTCGCCCTCGGTGTAACGCTGGCGCATCAGCGGCGCTGGCTTTGTCGGAAAGGGCTGGGTTGGCCACGCCTCTTCGCCGCGCAAATTTGACTTTGGGACGGGGCGTTCCTCGATGGGCCAAAGTGGTTCGCCGGTGACCCGATCGAAAACAAAAAGCAGCCCGTGCTTTGTCCCCTGGGCCACCGCGTCGATTTTCTTACCTCCGTGCGTCACCCTCAACAACACCGGAGGACAGGGCAAATCCTTGTCCAGCAAATCGTGGTGGACGATTTGAAAATGCCAGAGACGCTTTCCGGTGGCGGCTTCGAGAGCGAGGACGCAGTTGGCGAATAGGTTTTTTCCATGACGACTCCCCCCGTAGAAATCGGGCTCGGCCGTCTTCGTCGCGACATAAACAATGCCCCGCTTTTCGTCGAGCGACTGGCCGCACCAGGGCATCACTCCGGTCGCGGTTTTGTAGGCATCCTCAGGCCAGGTGTCGTGCCCCACCTCGCCGGGACGAGGAATGAGGTGGAAGATCCAGCGCTGTGCACCGCTTCTGACATCGAACGCACGCACCGCGCCCTTTCCTCCCACCCCGCCGAGGATCAACAGATCTTTAAAAATGACACCCGGGGTGTTCAGCCCCGAGCCAAGATTGATCGATCCGTTTTCACCAAACTCCCGGATGGTCTCTCCCGTTTTCGGATCTACGGCGAAAAGAAATCCACCGACCCCGGTAAAAAGTCGCCGCTCCCCGCCTGACTCATTCTGCCAATAGGCCAATCCCCGCTGCCGCGCTCGGCCCTTTCCTGAACGCTCGGCAGCAGGATCCCAAATCCAAATCTCTTTCCCGGTGGCCGCGTCCAACGCGATAATCTTGCGCGATGGCGATGGGGTGTAGAGGACACCGTCAACGATGAGATTGTTAGCCTGATACTCGGCCTGATCACCCGTCTCGTAGGTCCAGGCGACCTCAAGTTGGGAGACGTTCTCGCGGTTAATCTCATCGAGCGATGAATAAAGACTTCGCCCTTTGTCGCCAAGATAGGCCGGCCAATCGGCATCTTCCGGATCCGCCCCGAGAGCTGGGATCGACCACAAGACACCTAGGAACACGGCGGGGATGAATTTTGAAAATCGCATCAGAAGTTCGAAGATAGCGTTAGGGTTGATCGACGACGATCCTATTATTGCGACGGAACTGCTCTTTAGGGCAAAAAGGAACGGAGGAGTGGGCTTGAATGAAAGGAAGATCGGCAATGAATTGTCCTGATTCCATCATCTATTGGCCAATTCAGGTCTTCATTCCGCCACACCGCCCCCGCTCTATTACCCATTTGCGCACCGTCCGCAGCAGGCGGATGTTTCGAGGGTGCCCGACATGGCATCATCGTGGTGCCATGAAGACATCCAACCCAACCAACATCACCTCGGTCTATCGCGCTTCCTGACCTTTCTCATCTCCTAAGCACCCCTCCCATTCTTGCCTCCCACAATAAATGTTCTTATGAACACTTCTTGTGTCTTCCGTCTACCAGCCCCGTCG
>CALFSW010000281.1 GCA_937916505.1 uncultured Verrucomicrobiales bacterium
CAGTACGGACGAGATCGAGCGAACGGTCAAGGCATCGCTCGGTAGGGAGCAGTTCCTGGCGCAGTACGCCAATGTCTTTGAGGGAAGTGAAGAATGGCAGGCGATCGAGACATCCGCCGGTGAGATGTACCAGTGGGACGCTTCGAGCACCTATGTGCAAGATCCACCGTTCTTTACGGGGATGTCGCTCGATGTCGATCCGATCACGCCGATCAAGGCCGCCCGCTGTTTGGCCTTACTTGGCGATTCCGTGACCACCGACCACATCTCGCCCGCGGGTGCAATCAAGGTCGACTCGCCAGCAGGGCAGTTCCTGGTTGACCAGGGTGTTCCCGTCTCGCTCTTCAACAGTTTCGGATCACGCCGCGGGAACGACCGCATCATGACCCGCGGTACGTTTGCGAATATCCGTATTCGAAACCTTCTCGCGCCGGGAACCGAAGGCGGATACACGACCGATTTACTTGATGGCAAGGTGAAGTTCATCTACGACGCCGCGATGAACTATCAAGCACACAGTGTTCCATTGGTGGTGCTCGCGGGCAGTGACTACGGCATGGGTTCGAGCCGCGATTGGGCCGCGAAGGGGACGAATCTGCTGGGTGTGAAAGCAGTCATCGCTCAGAGTTTCGAGCGAATCCACCGCTCGAACCTCGTGTTCATGGGCGTCCTTCCCCTCGAATTCAAGGAAGGCCAGTCCGCAGAATCACTCGGATTGACTGGTCATGAGACCTTTGACATCGCGGTTCCAGAAGATCTGAAGCCACGCCAAGAGATCGAAGTCGTGGCGACCAATGATGCCGGCATTCCGAAGGCATTCCAGGTCTTAGTGAGGGTTGATACGCCGGTTGAAGTTGATTATTTCCGCAACGGCGGGATCCTTCAGACGGTGCTCCGAAAGATGGCAACCAGCTGAGAACGGGCAGAAAAACGAGCGTCGCATTCGATCGCTGATCGTTCGCCAATCTGAGAAAACCCCGGACCACTGTGCGGTCCGGGGTTTTTTGTGTCCGTGCCGAGTGCCTATTTTCTCCCTGCAGTTCCGCCGTTTTGGGCGAAGCGCCCCCCTTGATGATCTACGGTGACCGCGGGTGGTCAAGGATGCGGGCGATGCGGGGAATGCGAGGAATCACAGTCGGAATGCGATCGGCGGTCCGAGGCGCCCTCAGCTCGACCGCCCATCTCCTCGAAGCGTTGCTGGGAAGCCAGCGTCCCTCGGGTGCGACGCTTCAATCCCTTCTTCACGAAGCGACTGAGGCCGCGTCGTCGCCACTTCTGAAACAACCACCGTCCGGAATTGATTCACTGACCGAGATTGGAATGTACGACGGCGCACTGGCGGATATTTTGGCAACCGCGAAGTATCGGCATTGGCCAGAACCCCTTGAAAACCTCGGCGTCCGACTCGGACAAGAGGTGCAGGCAACGTCCCTTTGGCTCTCCGACTCGATCGAGCAAGATCGCCTTCCCTTGCTGGTGCCAGTGCCGTCGCCGAAGTTTCGAAGCTGGAACCGTGGCCTCGATCACACCGCGATTCTGGCGGCAGGTGTCGCGAGTGTCATTGGCCTCCCGGTGCGTTCGTTGGTCGCTCGAAGCTGGATCTTGCCGCAGATGCAACTAGGCCGAGCCTCCCGAGCGGGCGTTGGTGGCTCTCTGCGGCTTCGGAGGTGGGCCAGACGCTCGTTGCGCCGTCGACCCCAGGTACTCATCGTGGACGACGTCATGACCACTGGAGCGACCCTCTCGGCGATGGCCGGAGTGCTTCGTCAAGGTGGGGCCCAACAGGTGCACGCGTGCGTGGTCGCCGCGGGTCGTCGAACTCAAGAATCGATCCCTTCGGAGGCCTCCGCGCCGATTTCTTGGGGGGTAGTTCGTGGATAGCCGGTGTATCCTGTCAATTGCGCTCGATCGAAAGATTCTCAAGGAATCGCAGGAAACGAGCGGGTCCGCGATTAACACCGAATGGCCGACGCAAAAACAGCGTTTTCCACCCTATTTCGGCCACTATTATGGTCCCTACCCTCCAAACAGGGGTATGGGAGCGAAGCCTGAGGGTTAGGCTCCCGCAAGAACTCGCAGAGAACCGGGGTATTTCGCGGAAGGGTGGGTTGACAGGCGCGTGGGTTTCCGTAGGATGCCTCGTCTCGCCATTGCGAAACGCATTGGCGATGCGACCTCGGTCGCGTTTCTCTTTGACAAGTAAATGATTCGGACATGCCGCGAGGATGGAGCGTCTCGAAATCCTGCTCACAACAGGGCTTCGAGGTGTAATCCCAATGGTCGGCCCACACAGCCGGGCCGTCCAATGGACATCCTTGTGATACCAAGTTAATTTTCCTTCAAGGGATTCTTACGTACTTCACCTTCGGGTGAGGTAAGTATGGATGTCCGTGAACCGAACCGGCAGGTTAGCCGCCTGCCGGCACTAATCGTGATTCCTCGGAATCACAACTTGAGATTAGTGAAGACCGGCCGCGTTTTCCGACGCGGTCAACCAGGCCAAACCTTCGAAGTTACGTTGGTCTTTATGACCTTCTATCGAACACAATTGAAGAGTTTGATCCTGGCTCAGATTGAACGCTGGCGGTATGGCTAAAACATGCAAGTCGAGCGCGAACGCCCTTCGGGGTTATTAGAGCGGCGTAAGGGCGAGGAATACATTTCTACGTACCCCAAGGTCGAGGATAGCTCAGGGAAACTTGAGGTAATACTCGATGTGGTGCTTCGGCATCAAAGGCTTGCTGCCTTGGGAGCGGGGAATGACCTATCAGGTTGTTGGTGAGGTAAAGGCTCACCAAGCCATAGACGGGTAGCGGGTGTGAGAGCACGACCCGCCGCATCGGGACTGAGACACTGCCCGGACTCCTACGGGAGGCTGCAGTAACGAATCTTCCGCAATGCACGAAAGTGTGACGGGGCAATACCGCGTGTGGGATGAAGCCCTTCGGGGTGTAAACCACTGTCAGGGTTCAGGAAAAAAATGACCAGACCCAAAGGAAGGGCCGGCTAACTCTGTGCCAGCAGCCGCGGTAATACAGAGGGCCCGAGCGTTAATCGGAATCACTGGGCTTAAAGCGTACGCAGGCGGACATGTAGGCATCTTGTGAAATCCCTCGGCTCAACCGAGGAATTGCAGAGTGAACCACATGTCTTGAGGCGAGTAGAGGCGGTCGGAACGATAGGTGGAGCGGTGAAATGCGTAGATATCTATCGGAACGCCAAAGGTGAAGACAGGCCGCTGGGCTCGTCCTGACGCTGAGGTACGAAAGCGTGGGTAGCGAACGGGATTAGATACCCCGGTAGTCCACGCCGTAAACGATGCACACTAGGTCGGGGAGGTTTGACGCCCTCCTGGCCGAAGCAAAAGTGTTAAGTGTGCCGCCTGGGGAGTACGGTCGCAAGGCTAAAACTCAAAGGAATTGACGGGGGCTCACACAAGCGGTGGAGCATGTGGCTTAATTCGAAGCAACGCGAAGAACCTTATCCAGGGTTTGACATCCCGGATTAAACCATTGAAAGATGGTCTACACCCTTTGGGTGGAACGGTGACAGGTGCTGCATGGCTGTCGTCAGCTCGTGCTGTGAAGTGTCGGGTTAAGTCCCTCAACGAGCGCAACCCTTATCGTTAGTTGCTAACAGGTAATGCTGAGGACTCTAGCGAGACTGCCGGTGTTAAACCGGAGGAAGGTGGGGATGACGTCAAGTCCTCATGGCCTTTATGCCCTGGGCTGCACACGTGCTACAATGGTAGGTACAAAACGATGCAAGACCGCGAGGTGGAGCAAATCGCTAAAACCTGCCCCAGTTCGGATTGCAGGCTGCAACTCGCCTGCATGAAGTCGGAATCGCTAGTAATCGTGGATCAGCTACGCCACGGTGAATACGTTCCTGAGCCTTGTACACACCGCCCGTCAAGTCATGGAAGCTGGCAGCGCCCGAAGTCGCCCCGATTCAGGGGTGCCCACGGCGAGGCTGGTGACTGGGACTAAGTCGTAACAAGGTAGCCGTAGGGGAACCTGCGGCTGGATCACCTCCTTTCTAAGGGATTTCTTAGACTCCTTCCGAGAGAGATCTTGGAGGGTGCAATCGTCAAACCAACCTCGTCTGCATGTCCTTTTCAACTACCCTGGTACCGATTCGTCGGTGCAAAGAGCTTGAATAGAGCAGATAGTTGTGCGGTGACGTATAACGAATGGCAGTCCGAATCATTAACTTTATAGCAGCAGCCCCGTCTCCTTTGGAGACGGGGCTGTTGTCTTTTTGCAGGGTGTTGTTTTCTCGAGTTGGCCCTGGCGGCGGCGGGCTGATCGCGGAGCGCCGATCAGGAAGAACGAGCCCCTCGGAAGCCCGCCGATCTTCAAATCTTCGGCGGATTCCAATCTGAAGCTCGGGGAGTTTCCCTCGCCTGGAGATGTCGCATCATCGGGAGTCGTGGAAATCTCCGAGGACGGCAGTCCGAGAACGGGGATCGCAGCGGTCAGGCCATCGCAACCTCTGGGATATCGCAATCTCGGAGTCGACCGTCGATTGGCTTTCCGTCCCGGAAGGAATTTCATGACGCCCACGACGGCATGAAGAGAGCCCGTACTGGGATCGCCGGTACTGAGCACATCGCGGTCTTTGGCGAATCACCGCTCCGCAATCTTGGAATCTTGAGTACTCAGGACCTCGCGGTCCGGGGAAGTCCCAATTTTGGGGACTTGCCAGCCCTTCGGGGGATGCCATTCATGCCATTCATGCCGTTCATGCCGTTCATGCCTTCCATGCCGTGTGGCTTTTCTAGTCAGCACAAACCTCGGTGGCATTCCACCAGTCACGGCCGGTGGTCATTCCGGGGGCGAGGAAACGGAAAGGAAGGGCCCGAGGAGTATCCGGCGATGGACTCAGTCGCCCTGCGTTGGAGTGCTGCTCTTGCCTGGGGGGAGCCACTTGGTGCGATCGCCTCGACCGAGATTCTCTTCGATCTCCTCGAGGGTGTATCCCTTGGTCTCCGGAACGACCTTCCAGATCCAGAAGACGCCGACCAACCCGACCAGCCCGTAGAGCGAAAAAGTCATCGATGGCCCGAGGTATCCGAGCAGCGACAGGAAGGTCAGAGAAATGACGAAGTTCGAGGCCCAGTTCACACCGGCGGCGAGGGCCACGCATCGATCGCGAACGTCGTTCGGGAAGATCTCCGCAATCATGGTCCAGGTGATGGGGCCGAGGCTGAATGCAAAGCACGCGACGAAGATCGCAGTGAATATGAGCACCAGGATGGACATCATCGAGATGGAGTTGCCTTCAGAGGCGACCGTTGTGCTGGAAGCAGCCTTTGGCATATCCGGCGTGGTGGTCATGGCACCCGACGGTGTGACCGATGCTTCGGCCTTCGAAGCTGCGGCGTCATGGGAGGCCGCGGCCGGCGTGTGCACGGTGTGGGGCGCTGTCGAGATCGCAGCGACATCAGTATGGGGCGGCGTGATGAACGCGAAACTCACGGCGATGACCGCGAGTGAAACGGTCATCCCAGCGGTGCCCCAGATCAGGAGTGGTCGTCGCCCGGCTCGGTCGACGTACCGCAGCGCGATCAAAGTGGCGAGCAGATTGATTAGCCCCAGCCCGACGGTGGCGGCCAGCGCAGCGGAGTCGCTCTTGAATCCAGCCTGCTGGAAGTGAATCGGTGCGTAGAAGAGGATGGTGTTGATGCCGATGAATTGCTGAAGAACCGCCAGGCCGAGCGCCACCGCGAGTCCGAGCCGGATTCCAGGCACCGACATCAGGCGGGTTCGGGTGCCTTTCTTACCTTGATCGATATCCCGAGTGATTCGCTCGAGTTCCTCATCAACCTGATCTCCGCCCATGAGTTGCTGCATGACCGAACGAGCTTCTTCCAATCGGCCTTGCATGATCAGCCAACGAGGGCTGCAAGGCATGAAGAGGAATCCAAAGAACAAGAAGAATCCCGGAATCCCACCGAGTCCAAACATCCATCGCCATCCTTCGGTGGTCCCGGCGAAGATCGAATCGACAACGTAGGCCACCAAAATTCCCAGCACGATGGCGAACTGGAAGAGGCTCACTCGTCCACCCCGCTTCGCCGGAGGAGAAGTCTCACTGATGTAAAGCGGTCCCACCACGCTGGCAAGTCCGACACCCAGGCCGATGACAATGCGTCCCACAATCAGCCAGAGTGGATCCGGAACCAGCGCGAGAAAGAGTGCGCCAACTCCGAAGATGACGCCCGCGACCATGTTCGAATACTTCCTTCCGATTCGGTTCCCCATCCATCCACCACCGGCGGCACCAAGGACCGCGCCGATCAGAACGCCGGCAGTGATGAGTTCGGATAAGAAATCTGACACCCCGAATTCTTCTCGGATGGAAAGAAGCGCACCGGAAATGACGCCGATGTCGTATCCGAAAAGGAAACCACCGACGGCGGCCATAAAGCCCACGCCGATGGAGATAAAAGGGGAAACGCCGGTGGGAGGCTTGGGCATTTATTGGTCTCTGTTTCGAAGGATCCAGACGCGGGGAGGTGCAATCTTGTGGAAAATCGATCCTACTGACGAATCTCTTTGATGAAAAAGATACGACGCCGGGCCAGTGTATGGGTCGAGTGCACTGGTCTCGGACCTTTATAGATCGGTCCCGAGCATGATGATTGTGAAATCTTCTCTGCCGTCCCGATGTTTAAACGCAGTTCTCTCGTAATCTCGCAAAACTCGTGGGAGTTCGAGCGAACCGCAGCGATCTCGTCGTCGAATAGTAGAGTCGGAAAGAAAAACCTGCTCCAAAGAGATGAAGCAGGTTGGGATGATGATTGGGGAATTCGATTCCGGGGCGAGCCCTTCCATGGCTTGGGGATTCCACGACGATGTGGCAGTAGGAGAATTGGTGGCGAGCGGCACGTACGCGTGCCGCTCGTCTATTTTTGGCGCCACCCAACGAGCGAAGTAGCCAAGGGTGAATCTCTTGAGATGACAAACCACGACAGAACTCGCATCGTACGAGTGAGCTGCCTGTCTCGTGGAGATGGGATCTGGGTTACACAAGGAGGCTTGTTATGAATATTAGAAATCAGAAATTCGTGGCGTGCTCGACGCTCTTGCTGGCCACGGCGGCTGGCACGGCGTTCGGCGAGGATGCGACGATTACTTTCGCCGTTCCATCGTCCTGGGAAGCCGGGTACTCGGGGACCATTCTGCTGGAGAATGATGGCAACGCGCCAATTGATGGATGGGAAATCCAGTTCCAATTCGGGCCAGACATGAGCTCGCTTTGGAACGGTGACTGGTCTACAAGTGGGACTCAGACCACCATCGGACATCTCGATTGGAACATGGTCATCGCGCCAGGTGGTTCAGTCGAGATTGGCTATTCGGGAATTGGAACGTTCGCGACCGACATTCAGTCCTGCACGCTGAACGGCGACCTGGTCACTCTTATTTATGGTGATGGCACTGGCGGCGGTGGCGACGGCAGCGGCGACGGCGGCGGCGACGGCGGCGGCGGCGGTGGCGGCGACGACGGCAGCGGCGGCGGTAGCG
>CALFSW010000282.1 GCA_937916505.1 uncultured Verrucomicrobiales bacterium
CGCCAATGAACTTTCCGTGTCGGTAATGGAGTCCGACCTGGTAATCCCAAATCGTTACGGTTTGGGGGTAGGTGCTCCATAGCCCACGGACGAGACCGAGGGCTATGAGTAGGCCGACGAATCCGGTGATGATGTAAATTGCTTCTTTCATGTGTTGTTTTGTTAGTAACAAAACAACATCTGTCGTCGCTCAGCGAGTTGAGCTTCCTGTCGGCAGACAAGCTGCCTCGGATGTTTTTGTGGAAAAAACGGGAATAATTGTGGAAGCGGTGTTCGTCCTTTGCGGAAGGAATGAAGCCTTTTCCTGTCCATCGCTGCGTTTGAACGGGAATCTATTATTTCGTATCAGCAAAAGCCGTGGCTTTTGCGATAGGCGCGATTCACAAAGTTCAATTGCAGGGGCTGATTTAAAAATCAGCGGATAGACAGGAGAAGACCGGTCATGCGTTTTACCAAAACGAGTCCGGAATCGAACCGGAGAGACTGATTGCGAGTCAGTTTTTGTCCAACCTATAGGCGGTAATTCATTGGAATACCTCTGAGGCCGCGCGGTTCTGGAAAAAGTGGGGCCGGGGCGAATCAAAAGATCCGCCTCGGGTAAAGGTTACATCAAGAAGGGTTCCCAATCAGGGATCTCATGCGTGTTCCTCAACAGCGCGGTGACTGGCACTTCCCTCGGAGCATGGGGCTGTCGCGAAAGCTTCAACCCGGCTTCTTCGGGAGTGCGGTTCGCTTTACGCGAGTTCACATCTGTTGCTGCGAGCACGCAGTTTTCCCAACTGGTGTCACCTCCGCGTGAGCTCGGTATGACGTGGTCGATGTTGCCTTCACCAGGGCGCAGTTCGCGTCCGGTGTATTGGCAGCGACCTCCGTCACGAGCCCACAGATTTCGCGAGTTAAACTTCGGGCGTTTCATGGGAACCCGCGCGAAATTCGAAACCACGATTACCGTTGGAACACGAATGGGACCGTGCGCCGTTCCGATGCGGGCATCGTTATCGCGGATGTCAAGATTGAGCCAGTCGTCCCACTTGGTGGGGACCATCCAATCTTGACCTTGAATGTCGAGACCGGTCGCTGCGTCAGTTGCCATGGCGCAAAAAGCTTCCGCAGGAGTCCGGGTGTTGATGGCTTGCCAGTTACGGTTCAAAACCAGAACGATCTTTTGATGCAGGATCGAAGTGCTCATGGTGGAAGAATTAGTTAAGGTATGTTTTGGTTTTTGTGGAGTAAAAAATGAGGATTTTTGCGTATCAAATTCGACACGAAAAGACAGGGTCAGTTCAACGAAGGTGCCCTGTTAGTTCGAAAGGGCTGAACGAAGCAACCCTATTGGTTCGTGAAAATAGTTCAAAAGGATCGTGAGCGAAAAAGTGGGCCGACCGTTTCATGAAACGAACGACCCGCCGGGTTTCCATCTTTTTATCGATGGGTTTTTTGTTCTATCAGGCTCATACAAATTGGTCCATGGACAGAAGGCTGGTCACGCGCTCAATCAAACTGGGGGCTGCCGCGAATTGGAAAAGAGGTCAAACAAATGAGGAGGTGATGAATAGAAATTTTCTCTCTGGGTGGTAAGTATTTAGAAATTGTTATGAGTTTGAAATCAGATTTGGTAGAAGTGCTTGAAGATACAAAATGTGGAGAGACGAGAATTCACGCATTCTTGAAACAAAACTCTCCACTGATTGAGATGGTGTTTTGCAACGAATGGAATTTTCACCAGGTGTTCCACGAGTTTTCTCTTGGAGGGGAAAAGAGAGTCGACGTGCTGCTCCTTAGCGCGCATTCGAATGCATGGTTCGTCAGGTTTATTGAATTGAAATCACCCCAAGTTCGGCTTTACAATTCAAAAGGTGTTAAAGACAAAGACTTGTTGAAAGCGGAAGCGCAATTGGCTGAAAGGCGAGAATGGGAAGAGTCAAATCGAGCCTATTTCTGAAAACTACTTTCTCAGAAACTTCGAGATATGGATGAACCTGCTTTTTGTTCCAGTCCAAATGATCACCTGTCAGCTCACACAGAAATACTTGATCCCCAAGTTCCCATTCATATTAGTTTTCACTCAGTCATCGGGAGGTCAAAAAACCTTTCCAATGAGGAGCGGGCCTTCCGCCGTCGTGATAAACAGTTCGGGGGATTTGATTGGAGAGAGGTCGTAACTTTTGATAGATTCATCGAAGCTGCAGAAGCGATTGATTCACGGGGAAGTTAAAGAAGTAAGAACGGGCCAGCCACAACAAAGTCGCAGCCAGCCCGCTCTCCCCTTTCTTATTTTTGGTTTCTTCTCGCTTTCTCAAGCGTGTAAG
Source organism: uncultured Verrucomicrobiales bacterium (assembly GCA_937916505.1). Classification (GTDB taxonomy): domain Bacteria; phylum Verrucomicrobiota; class Verrucomicrobiia; order Verrucomicrobiales; family Akkermansiaceae; genus SW10. The sequence goes on from CALFSW010000282.1 coordinate 2,310, forward strand.
AATGCGTGCCTTTAGACCGGCCATCGGCACGCGGAATGGCGAATTGTTAAGGTTTAACTTTTACAGACCGATCCGCTCAATTTCGCGAAGCAGCGCTGTTTTGTCTTCTTCGAGAAAACGCATCGTTTCCATCGTCTTGTCGGAAAATCCGGCAAGTGTGTATACTTCACGTTCCGGGAACTGAAGCGTTCCGTATCCAGCGAGATCGAATGAGTAAATGCATGGGCGTTTGCCAACTTTTTTCACGTATTGATCGAACTGAGCTTTCGGTGTGTGATGTCCAACCCAGGCTTGCATATCAGACAGGATCACGATGCGATCGTATGCCTGATTCGCGCGCTGAAAGACGGCATGGAAGTTCGTGCAGCTCCACTCTGCTTTGGCCTCGATCCGCTGGGCGATGGTGATCCGGATTTCCGGTGAGGTAGGTAGCAATTATTGACAGCGTCCTGTCAGCACGGCAGTTTATGAACATGAAAAACACCTTGTCGCGGGTCCGACGTTCCTGCTCTTTTATGTTCGCCATCGTTGCTTTTTCGTTTCCGCTATTCGCCGCCGACGATTGGCCGGACTTTCGTGGACCTGGCCAAAACGGCCACGCGGGAGATGCCGAGTTACCGTCGAGTTGGAGCGAATCCGAGAACGTGAAGTGGAAAACAGAAATGCCGCTTCTGGGACTTTCCTCGCCGATCGTATCGGATAACCAGATTTGGTTGACTACCGCGACCGTTGAAGGCAACGACCTCTACGCGCTTTGCGTGGATGCGACGACCGGCGAAATCATTGCAAATGAGAAATTGTTTCACAGCGACGACCCTCAATCCATGGGCAACGGAGCGAAGGACAACAGCTACGCCACGCCGTCAGCGGTCATCGAACCCGGGCGCGTTTACGTTCATTATGGAAACGTCGGAACCACCTGTCTCGACACCGTAACCAGGGAGGTCCTCTGGAAACGCGACGACCTGAAATGCTGGCACTACCGGGGTGCCTCCTCTTCTCCCGTGCTTTTTGAAAACCTGTTGATCCTGACCTTCGACGGCGCGGACCTGCAGTATCTCGTCGCCCTCGACAAACAGACGGGAAAAACCGTCTGGAAGACGGATCGATCCGCGGCATGGAACGACGAACACATCGACAAGCAGATGGTGAAAGACGGGGACTGGCGTAAGGCACACAGCACGCCTTTGATTGTTTCCATCGATGGAAAACCGGTGATGTGTAGCACTGGCGCAAAGGCAGCCTACGGCTACGACCCCCGAACCGGAAAAGAACTGTGGCGGGTGGAACACGAAGCCTATTCCGCTTCGCCCCGTCCGGTGTATCACGACGGGAGTTTCATCATCGTTACCGGATTCAGCAAAGGCGCAGAAATGATGTCCGTGAAGTCCGGCGGCGAAGGCGTGGTGACCGACACCCATGTGAATTGGAAAATCGATAAGTCCTTTCCCAAATACTCGTCCCCCATTGTCGTCGATGACCTGATCTACTTCGCGATGGACGACAGCTTCCTCGTTTGCCTGGACGCGAAGACCGGTGAGATGGTTTGGAAGGGTCGGGCCGGCGGCAAATACCGGGCGTGTCCAATCCTTGCGGACGGAAAATTGTATTTCTTCAGCCTGGAAGGCAAGACAACCGTAATCGAGCCGGGCCGCGAGTTCAAAGTTCTCGCGACGAACAGCCTCGCTACCGATGCCCCGCTCGATGATCCGCGCCGAGGTCCCGGATTCATGGCTTCTCCTGCGGTGGTCGGGAATGCGATGATTCTGCGCACCCGGCATCATCTCTACCGGATCGAATCGGAGTAGCCTCCAGCCTTCTTGCTCCGGGCCCTGTCCCTCGCCCCCACCTCAGTATTTTGGGAAAATGGCCGGGGTTGGGAAGCGCTCTTCGTGGGTGGCTTTGTGATCTCGCAGATATTCCTCGCGCGGGACGTGGAGGTCAGGCCAACTGGCCGGGCGAACACGAACGACTCTGGCGGAGCGAATCCCCTCGGTGATGAGGTCGGTCTCAAAGCGGATTTGGATTCCGCTGCTGCCCAGTGGCACAGCGCCGTCAGCTTTCGTGACCTCGATAATCGGACCTTTCGAGGCCATCTGGGCGGTGCCTGCTGTTCCGCCGGCCCAGTGCTTTAAGGTGTTCTCGGCCGCAGCCATCAGGGCCGGGTTCCCTTTCTTGAAATCGGCGTAGAGCGTGTCGTCCATCCCGCCAAACAAGGTCGCGGTCACGGTGGCGCGGCCGAATTTACCATACTCGACCGCGTCGACAAAGGCGGGCATCCAGCGGCTGCGGATGAAGGCTTTGTGCGTTTCGTTCTGGTGACGGGCGGCGCGCTGCATGGCAGCATCATCCAGCCAGATATCCGAGATGTGGAAGCGAGTGAAGACAACGCCGGGGGTGGGTTTCCAGGTGATCCCGAGCAGGACCGTCTGGTCTTCGAGAGATTTCTCTCCGCTGGCAGGCCATTCCCCCTCGTCGATCAGTTCCTGGACCCCGAGGAATTCGCGGCCACGCCAGATGCGGGTAGCGGCATCGAAGGACATGGTTTCCTCCTCCGCGTGAGTGTCTCCGGCTTCCTTTGATTCGCGTCGGGCGACAATCACCCCCTGGTTGTTTTTGATTTCCACTTCCTTCAGCTTCCAGACTTTTCTCTCCCGCAAGCAGTGGCTGGGTTCATCCTCAATGAGTAGAATATGATTCTCGGCAGGCGACGAGCCCACGCCCGCGTTGCCCTCTTTTTTTGTTCGGTTATTGACCGGCAAAACAGGCACGGCAGAGAGTTTCGGGTCCGGCGGGAGAAACGCCCGGACATGCATCATCGTTCCCAGCGGGACATCCCGGAGATCCGCCGGTGCGCCGTGATAGCGAACGATGCCGTAGGGCAACATGGCAAATGGGTTCGGGCTGATGAACCGGAATTTACCATCGCTTTGTATGCGAATGCTGCCACGGCGGTTGGCATGATCCACGAACGTTAGCTCGCCCCTGTAGGCATACGCTTTTTCGAGAGGGGGAAACTCTCCGGCTCTGGGGCGGAAGGGTTCGGTTTCTCGTTCCCGGTTCTTCGTGCTTGGTTTTTCTTCGGCGACGGTCGCGTGAACGGAGAACGCGCAAGCTAGCACCAACAATGAAGAGCGATGAACCAGGAACCAAGAACTCATGAGTTAGTATTTTGGGAAAATGGCCGGGGTTGGGAAGCGGGCATCAATGCTGTCTCCGACATATTCCTCGCGGGGCACTTGGACCTGGGGCCAGCTGCCGGGGCGGACGCGGACAATGCGACCGGGACGGATGCCCTCAATGATCAGGTCGGTCTGGAACTGGATCTGGATTCCACTGCTCCCCAGAGGTACCTCGCCGTCCGCCTTGACAACATCGACGATTGGCCCCTTGCAAGCCATGTGGGCAGGACCGTAGGCACCATGGGTGTGCTTCAAGGTGTTCTCGACTGCAGTCATTAGCGCGGGAACATCCTTTTTGAAATCGGCGTAGAGGACGTCATCCATGCCACCAAACAGAGTAGCAGTCACGGTGGCCTGGCCGAATTTACCATACTCGACGGCATCGACTCGGGCTGGCATCCAACGGCTGCGGATGAAGGCCTTGTGCGTCTCAGTTTGATTCTGAGCGGCACGCTCCATCGCAGTGTCGTCGAGCCAGATGTCGGAGATGTGGAAGCGGGTGAATACGCCGTCCTCGGTTGGTTTCCAGGTGATGCCCAGTAGAACGGGCTGGCCATCGAGGGACTTTTTGCCGCTGGCAGGCCAGATACCTTCCTCGATGAGGTCATGCACCCCGAGGCGTTCGCGGCCCCGCCAGATTTGAGTGGCGGCGTCGAACGTCATGGCTTCCTCCTCTTCGGCGGAGGTGTCTCCGCCTGCCTTCCGCTCGCGACTGGCGACGATCGTACCCTGCTTGTTTTTCAGTTCCAATTGCTTCAGCTTCCATACCTTGCCCTCGCGCAGGCAGTGGCCGGGCTCATCTTCGAGAAGGAGAACGTGGTTCTCGGCAGGAAAAATTCCCGTGCCGCGATAGTGGTTCGCGTCTTTCTCCTTGTTGTCGGCCGGCAAAACCGGCACTGCCGAGAGATTCGGATCCGGCGGGAGAAAGCCCCGAACGTGCAGCACCGTTCCGAGCGGAATATCCCGGAGGTCCGCCGGTGCGCCGTGGTAACGAATGACCCCGTAGGGCAGCATGGCGAAAGGATGCGGATCATTCCGAAAGAACTTTCCCTCCCCCTGCACGCGGATGCTGCCGCGGCGATTGGCATGATCCACGAAAACCAGTTCGCCGCGATAGGCGTGCGCCTTTTCGAGAGGGGGGAATTTTTCCGCTTTGGGGCGGAAAGGTTCGTCTTCGGCGATAACGGCGCCCCAACCGAGAACGAGGAACGAAAAACCGGGAACAAGGAAGCGATTCATAGCGTGATTACTTTGTTACTATCGCCAAACTGGTCGGTCTCCACGCCCATGCGCTGCGCCATGAGGAGAAGCAGGTTGCTCATGTGAGCATCCGTGTTCACCGGGCGACCGCAAATCTGGTAGTGCTTGGAAGTGAGGGCCCCTTCCGGGTCGAGCGCGTAGCCATCGAAGCCGGCGGCCGACTTGTTGAGGTCGAGATGACTGCCGTGATTCAGACCAAGGTCGGAGCCCCCGGCGAGCACCAAGGGGAGATTTGCGTTGCCATGACTGTGGCCGTAGCACATGCCACTGCCAAAGAGCGCCATCGTCGATCCGAGGAGCGGTTTGCCGTTGAGGTCCTTCGTTTCGGCGAGACGGGTGAGGAAGTAGCTGAACTGCTCGATGGCAAAGGCGTCATAGTTGGTGAGCTTTTCCATGTAGCCCGGGTCGCCGCCATGGTGGCTGAGCTGGTGGCGCGACTCGGTGATGCCGATCTCGGGAATGGAAAAGGCATCCCCTTCACCTCCGAGGCTGAAGGTGGCCACGCGGGTCACATCCGTTTGAAAAGCGAGCACCATGAGATCATAGACAGTGCGGAAATACTCGCCCGCTTGAGTCTTGGGTATGTCGCGATTGGTCCGTTTACGATCGGTGTCAGAGATCTCGGGAAGCGGCGTATCCAGCCACGTATCGGCGCGCCGGGTGCGGATCTCCGCCTCGCGCACGGAGGTGAGGTATTGGTCGAGGCGGCCCTTGTCTTCCGCTCCCATTTTTTTCTCCAACTGACGCACTTCGGCGAGGTTGTCGTCGAGCACGCTGGCCTTGCGACGAAGCGCCTTCCGCTGGGCCTCGATACCGCCTTTCGGTTCCTCGAACATGGAAGCAAAGATTTCACTGCAGCGCCGCAGAGCCGGGAGTTGCACGCCATCCGCGGTCCAGGCCAGTGCCCCCTGGGTGAGGGCGATCTCCATGGAGGAGTAACGGGTGTGTTGCGCGGTGACCTCTGCCATCTTCTGGTCTACGGAAATGGTATTCCGGTCCGAGGGACCAAGCTTTCCTCCGGTTAGGAAGACGTTAATACAGTTGTGATGGTGGCCGAGGGCTCCCGGGTGATGCAGTCCACTGATCGGCGTGATGACATCGCGGTGCTTTTCCAGGGGCTTGAGCGATTGGGAGAACTCATAATCTCTCCCCGCCGTAAGGATCTGATAGTTCAACGAGTGAACGCCATTTGCGAGGTAAATGAACGCACTTCGACGAGGCGATGCCGTCGCATTCTCCGCCGCGCGTAGCGGAACCATGCATTCCAGCATCGGCAGGGAGATGCTGGTGCCCATAGCACGAAGGGCGTGACGGCGGTTGATCCGCCAGGATTGGCTTAAATAGTTCATGGTGATTGGTTCAACGTTTTCGTATTAAGTCGGATAGCGCCACGGCGCGAATAATGTCCTTGACCTGGTAATCGCTCTTTTCGGCCTCCGCCTGAATGGCGTTGAGCTCTTCGGCGTCGTCAAAGGTCAGCACGCGTCGCAACGCGTAGGTGCAGAGGTGTTCGATGAAAGCTCGTCCGACCTTATCGCGATCCCCGAGCAGGAGCTGCTTAAACTCATTGGCATCCTCAAACACCCGACCGCCCGGCATCACACCAGATGCATCGACCACAGGATCCTCGCCTTTTCCTTTTGGTATCTGTTCGCGTTCGCGCCACTGCCCAATCGCATCGTAGTTGTCCCAGGCAAAGCCGAACGGATCGATGTTCACATGGCAGGAAGCGCAGTTCACGTCTGTGGCGTGCGCTTCCAGTCTTTTGCGTACCGTAATTTTGTCACCTTCAGGTGGAACAGGCTCGATCGGATCCACATTCGCTGGTGGAGGCGGCGGCGTCTTGTTGAGAATCGCTTCGCTGAGCCAGACACCGCGGTGGACCGGGCGATGGCGAGTGCCGTCCGAGGTCAGCCCGAGCACCGCACCCATCGTCAGCAGGCCGCCTCGTCGATCCGCTGGCTGGAGCGAAACGCGTTGGAAGTCGCCGGTCTTCGGCTCCGGCAATCCGTAAAAATCACAGAGGCGGGCGTTCACCATGGTCCAGTCTGAATCAAGGAACTGATCGATCGGCAGGTTCTTCGTAAGCATCTCGCGGAAAAACTCCACTGGCTCGGCCCTCATACTCGCCTCAAGCCAGTCGTCGTAGGTCGGGTAGAGTTTTTTGTCCGGCGGAAACATGCCGACGCGGTGCAATTGCAGCCACTGCCGCGAGAAGTCGTCGATGAATCGATTGATCCGCTTGTCGGCCAGCATGCGGTCGACTTCCTTACGAAGTCCATCGCCGCTCAGCTCGCCCCCTTTTCCCGTCGCGAAGAGCCCATCGTCGGGCATCGAACTCCAGAGGAAATACGAGAGCCGCGAGGCGAGTTCCCAGTCGTTGAGACGCTCGCGAAGCGCAGCATCACCCTCGACGAGATAGAAAAAATGTCTCGATGTCAGCACTCGCAGCACGGCCGCGCGATACGCATCAGCTGTCTTTTCACCAGCATCGCGATCGGCCTGATAAGATGCCAGGTAGTTCTGCAACTCCTCCCTTTTTACCAGCCGCCGCCAGGCGCGTTCGGCGAAGCGTTGCAGATGCTCCGCGACCACTTCGAGCTCGGCATCATCCGGCGGCAGGACGTCCTTTCGCCGGCTCTTTTCTGTCTCCGAAACCAACGGCCCCTCCCATTCGATCCAATCGAGGATCACTGTCGAAAAGATACCGTTTCCTTTGTCATCGAACATCTGGGGAGCGTTCGGATTCAGGAGCAAGGTCTCGCTGCTGTGGGTAAAAAGATAGCCGCTCCGACTGGCGAGCGCGTTGCGAAACGCAGCGCCGGCCCTGCGGTCCACCCCATCGGTTGCCACCACGGCGAAATCCAGATTCGTCGGCATCTCAAGGAATACCTCGAACTCATACACCTGCGGACTGTCTTCCGGCGCCGTGATGTCGAATTCGATGATACCCTCCACATTCTCCTCGCTGGTTTTTTTGCCGATGCTAAGATGCGCAGGCTGGCCGCCCGGTGGACGGATTCCACTGGCCTGAATACGGAGTTTATAGAGCCCGCTGTGTTCCGGACCTGTCTTTCCGAACCAATTAGGCTGGAGCGCAGCATGGACTCGTCCGGGGAAAAGGAGGTGTCGAAGCGGTCGCTTGATACCGAACCGGTCCAGCGCCTCTTGCTGTTTCTCCCCGCCGCCATAGCGTAGCTCCGCTGCTGTCTTGCGGACTTTGCGGGCCTTGCTTGACGCGGTGGGAAACGCACGGTCGAACACAATCTCGGCCGCACGGTAGTAGCGATCGATATGCGAGGGCGAGAGCGAAAGTTCCGAGCCGATGCGCTCGAATCCGTGCCAAAGGGTATCCTCGTTCAACTCGCCCGGCTTCGTCGGATCATAGCGTACGCCGAGTAGGTCATAGACCGTGTTTTGATATTCCTTCCGGCTCAGGCGATAATGCGCCACCGCAGGCCGGGCCGCCATCCGCGCTGCCTTACCTTCTTTCAACCTCGTGTCGAGTTCAGCGACAAAGGCCGCCATTTCGCCCTGTGTTGGTTGCGGCTCATCTTCCGGAGGCATTTCGCCACTGTTGACCTTTTCAATGACCTCCGCCCAGAGATGGCTGTCTTCACCCAATCGAAATTTGCGCGAAAGTTCATCGACGCGCAGATCACCTTTCTCCTTATCCGGACCGTGGCAGCTGACACAATGCGTTTTGAGAAAGGTCTCGAGTGGTTCCTTCGCCGAAACCACCGAGGTCATGGCGATGCATGCAAGAATGGTGAAACAATGTCGGCTCATGGTCTTGGTGGAAGCGCTTACTATAGGGCCTATTTCGCTTTTTGCATGTCACGGAATACGGCTACACCGTGACGTTCCCGGCAAACTTGTTCCTTTGAATTTAACGAGTCAGGATAAATTCAGCGAATGGAAGAAGGCGCTGACCGAGGCTATTGAAGAGGCCGGCCGACAGACAAAGATCCCCAAGTGAGTCGGTCCGCTAAGCTTTGAGGTGCTGCGCCGGGAAGTGGGCGACTGGTCACGGTTCAACAATCGCAGAGAAGTCTCGAGTTACACCGGCCTGTGTCCACGCGAACACAGCAGCGGAGGCAAGCGACGAAGTGGCAGCATCAACAAGAGCGGCAACCCGAGAGTGCGGGCGATGCTCGTTGAAATGCGCCTTAGAATCGCCACAGCAGGCGAAAAATGGCAGTTAGGCGAAGCACTCGCAAACGTGCTGATTTACTCAGAGATCGAGCCGCTACGATGCCGGATGACTTGCGCCCGATTTCATCACGCGAACGCCTGCCGATTGGCTCGGAAAGGACTCGAAGAAATGGGAAAAGCGGAAATTCAGAAAGTCGTTGAAGCTTGGCCGGAGATCAGAAAAGAGATCGTCGACGATTCAGAGATATGGAGCGTTTTTGAGTGACTAAATAGTGACCACATTAAAACAGCGAATTATTGCGCACCGCAAAACATGGTCGCGCAAAAGCCAAGTGAAACGCTGAATTCCCTACCCCATAAAGGCTATGGCGAGTTTCGAAGACTCCTGCTCTTCCGCTGAGCTACGAGAGCATTTTTGAATTTATCATTTCGTGTGAAATGGAACCGGATGGAGGAGTTGCACCCCTTGGCTCTTCCCCTCTGTTTTTTGCCTGTGGCTTAGAACACCACTGAGGGATCATCGGGCGTTTGGTTGATCTGAAATTGGAGCGACATCCCGGTACTGCCACGGGTTTGCAGACATGGCTAGCCCGCGTCTTACTTTTGGACCAATGTCGCTTTTACAAAAAACATCCGATCCAGCTGGTCTGGCGACAGGAGGATCGGCGCCACGCCGACCGCAACAACAGTTGTTTTTTATTTATATGGTAGGGGCTGGAGGTAACGCTCCCCCGTCTTCTCTGTGTAAGAGAGCTATTCTTCTTTTAAACTAAGCCCAGTTCTTTTTTGAGTTTGGCATTGCCGAAAGCGTGCAAACTCTTCAAAATGATTGGATGAATCGAACGACCTTTGTTTCACTGCTGTCCTGTTTTTCTGTTTTGTTGAACGCTGGCGAGATATTGGTTCCCGCTGGATTTGAAACAATTCAGGCAGCTGTCGATGCGGCTCAGCCAGGTGAAGTTGTCTTGGTTTCCCCTGGGACTTATAAGGAACGGATCGTGATGAAATCACAGGTCACGCTGCGAAGCTCGGGCGTCGACGAAAAAGGTAAGCTCGGCATCAAGCGGGCGGAGGTTACGATCATCGACGGCGGAGGTTCAATGCCTGGGAACGAAAGAGCAGGTGTCACCATGGCTGAGGGCAGCGTGCTTGACGGATTTACGGTAACGAATGTCGGAAAATATAATGATGCGATTTGGCAAAAAGACTGGGACGAGCAAGGGGCGAATCAGTCACACGAGGACATCGGTTTGTTCGGCACTCCGGGGATCGCTGTCTCGGGTGTATCCTGTTCGATTAGAAATTGCATCGTCCATCATGTTGGCGGAACTGGAATCGCGATGCGGAGTGATGATGGCAAAAGCTGTCATCCACTTGTTTCGAAAAATATTTGTTACCGCAATATGGGCGGAGGCATCGGCTCCATGAACGGTGCCGGAGGAATAATCGATTCGAATGTTTGTTTCGAAAATTGGTACGCGGGAATCGGGCATGACAACGCAAGCCCGATGGTTATTCGGAATGAATGTTACAATAATATTCGAGCCGGGATTGGGATCAGTGAGGGGTCGTGCCCGCTGGTTCGAGACAACCGTTGTTATAAAAATCGCAAGGCCGGAATCGGGATTCGCACGGGAAGCGCCACTCAACCCGTGGTTGAAAACAATGAGTGTTTCGAAAACGAAATGGCGGGAATTGGCGTTGATGAAGAAGCTGAGCCCATCATTAGAAACAACCACTGCCATCATAATAAACTGGCTGGTATTGGTTCTCGCTCCGGAGCAAAACCCGTCCTATTGGGCAATAAGTGTGAGGAGAATAAAGCTTCGGGAATTGGAGTCAGCAACGGAGCGGACGCCATTCTCATTGGAAATAAATGCGAACGAAACCTCACTTCGGGAATTGGAGTCAGCAACGGAGCGGACGCCATTCTCATTGGAAATAAATGCGTAGAGAACAAGCTCGTTGCTATTGGAATCCCCGGAAAAAGCCACGCGATTTTGATTCGCAACGAATTGATTCGGACAGAAGGCATGCCTCCGATTGTTGCCGTTCTTGAAGGCTCTTCGTCGACCTTAATCGAGAATAAAATCACAGGAGGCGGCATTAGCGGTGTCATGATTTTCGGCAGCGCAACTTTGATTGAGAACACCATTGAAGGAAAGCCAGCCGGCAAAAGTAGCGGCATCTTTATTCAAAAAACGGGCAGGGCGACGACCTTTGGAAATGTGTTTGAAGACATAGGGAACATCGTTCGCAACGCCGGAGAGTGGAATGATTTGGATTCAAAAAAGAAGTAGCGTCGGAGCGTCGGGACTCGAATTTGCTGCTTCGCAGCTCTGCGATTTCGCTTCGCATTTTCCCAACCGCTTGCGCGGCGAGGCAGTCGCAACCGGCGACTTATCTGGCACTTACCGAATATAAATCGGCTGCTCTACCAATTGAGCTGCGCTCCGCGTTGAAATTGATACCCACGGCAGGACTTGCACCTGCAACCTCCGCGCTCTCGACTCGACGCCTCTACTGATTGGGCTACGTGGGCATTGAATGAAAAACATCGGACGTCGCGGTCGGCGTGCCGCCGATCCTCCCGTCGCTGGCGATCCAGCTTTGATGTTTTTTGAAATGTATATATGTATTAGTTTACCGATTTGTGTTAACCGCCGATTTCACTAACCCCGGATCATTTTTCACAGCGTCAAAAAAAGATGGGAAATTTGGAGTCCATCCAAGTGATTTCAGCTTCTTGATGGAAATTTTCTTGTTCGTCCAAGCGCGTTTCCGACTCATGTTCGGTTCTGCTTCGTCTGGTATGGGCTTTTCAAATATTGCGGCCAAGCCTTCGTAACACTCGCGTTGAGTCATGGGTGTATCGTCAGCAATGTTATAAATGTGCCCTCTGGTTTGCGTCCGCGCATCAAGCGAGATGAGATGTTTGATCGCAGAAATAATATCGTCTAGATGAATCTGGTTCAAATAACGACTGATCTCTCCCGTTTCGATGGAGGCGGTTCCTTCCAGAAATTTCTTCAGATGGACGGAGCGAGCAGGTCCGTAAATGCCGGCTAGGCGCAGGACGGTTCCCTGATAGCGGATTAGATTTTCCTCGGCTTCACGCAAGAGATGCCCGGTCTCGCGGTCAGGTTGGGCGGGAGATTCCTCATCGACTTCTGATCCATCGGTTTGTCCGTAAACGCTCGTGCTGCTGGTCAGAAAAATATGGGAGTCTGGAAAAGCGTTGTGGAGATTGTCGATCCCGTCACGAAAGACACTTCGATACGCTTCGGCGCCGCCGCGATTCGAGCTGGCGCAATGAATGACAATTTCGGGTTCAAAGTCGATTGTTTGAACTGCGGCGGTGTTTCCGAGATCACATGAAATTAGCGGATATCCATTTGGATTTGCATTTGCATCACCGACACTTTTCGTGATCGCAAAAACGGTGTGCCCGTCAGCGACGAGCTCTTGGGCAAGGGGCTCACCTAAGTAGCCGTGGCCGGCGATGAGGATTTTGGAACAATGTTTCACACCGCTATTCTAGCACGCTCTAAAATCCGTGCCGCCACAGAAAATCGAGGCCGTAGCTCGGGTAGTAGGAGTGGACGATCGCGGCCACAAGGAAAAAATCGACGATGAGATGTACGATGAGAACCCAGAGTAAGCTCTCAGATTTTTCAAACATGCTGCCCTGCGTCCACGCAAAAAAGAGAATGATGATTGGCCCAATACCGATGAAGGCCATGTCGTAGAGGACTGCCGTGTAAACGATTGCTTGAACGGCATTCGCGACTCGATAACTGAAAAGGCTTCGGAGGACAGCGTAGACGGTGTTTACAAAAAAGAGCTCGTCCCAGATCCCCACCATATTGATTCCGATGAAGAGTCTTTTAATTTGGCTGTCATCGGGCGTCTCGGGCAAAGTCCATTGCATGTATTGCTCAGGGGTGGCCCACCAGTAAAATTTCAATACCAGCCAAGCGAGTGGGATTGAGAGAATGGTGTAGATGATGTCATGCTTGCGCCAAACCTTCGGCCAAAATCGATAAGTGATCACTCCCTGGTCGGTCTTTCTGAGAATTAAAAACGGAACGAGAATGACAATGGTGAAGGGGATTCCGACTCGAAGAAAATTTGCAGTTTCTGTCGAGCTGTTGATGTCGGCGATTCCGAGGACTGCGATACAGCCCATCAGGACTGACATGCGGCGGCGTAGTTTTTTTTCCGGATCCTGCCAAATTAAGAGAAGGCATGCGATCCATGCAACGGTACCTGCGAAGTGCCAGTGCAGTGGAATGAGAGTGATCGTCGCCACCGCAAACAAGAAAAGCATTGAGATGCGCGCGGGGTTCAGCGGCAAGCAGTTGCGATTGGATTCTGTCATCAGCGGGATTTTTGAAGCGGCATCACAAGCCAGGCTCTATGCCGCCGCCTAAAAACGGTGCTAGAAGTTCCATTGACAAGACTGCGATGATTGCGCCGATGTAGAGGATGAGTAGGACCAGCAGCACGATTCCATTGATCTTGAAAAACCGCCCGATTTGGTAAAGGCATCGTTCGAGCGATTCGTTTGTTCCAGTCTTTAAAGCAATCTCAGCCTGGCTCGCGGCTTTCATGAGGATCACTCCAAGCCAAATAAACAGTGCTCCGTAGAGGAATATTAGCTGGGCGATTCCGCTGATGATCAAGATGATTCCGAAGAAACGGATCCATTTAGCATTGGCGCTGAGATAGGAAGCGAGGTCTTTGACCAATTCACGGAGATCGTGATTGAGCATTTTCGATTCCTCCATTCGCACGGGCATCTTGGCCTTTCCCTGTTGGCTCATTCCCGCAGGAGGAGAAATCTGCTGTTGCGGTATTGCTTGCTGCTGGCCAAAAGATTGCGGAAAAGAAGCAGCTGCCGATTGCCATTCGGGAAGTCGCTCGTTCCAAGTGAGCGTCTGCGCATTGATGGTTCCATCGTGAGCCAACGCCTGAACGTAATTTTCATCGAACGGGACCTGCTGCTTGTTTGTGTCTAAGTAATACCACTGCATTTCAATTCCTGAGGGGGTCGTGCATTGTTGTTCAATTTCCGAATTCAGGCAAATTCCACGGGCCCTTGAGCTTTTCGTATTCGGCTCGGGGCAGCAGAACGTAATGCGGTTTCATCTCCGGATTCAGCCATTTGATAATTTCCTCTAATTGCTCTTTCCGCATCGTTGTGCAGCCAGAGGTGTATCGGCTGGGGCCGCGACGGACGTGAAAAAAGATGGCGCTTCCGGCACCCGGTTTTGGCGTATTGGCATTGTGATCAATCTGGATCAGCCACTCGTAAGCGAAATCACCATGCCGCATTTTTTGAGAATTGAACCAAGACGGGACGTTGCCCGGGTCGGCGACGTAATGCTTGTTGTAATAGGGGTTTTTGGGATCATCAATCCAAGCATCCCATTTAGTAACTGAGCGGTAAGGGATTCCCTTTGAACCTCCGGGGAGTTTGCCGGCATATCCCAGGACTTTCGGCACTGCAAAAAAGCCTGCTGGAGCTTTGCCGTCGCCCTCTTTTTTTACGCTGCCGCCTGAAGGAGCCGGCATGACGCCGCGCCCCCAGGCCAAACCGTTGCGGCCATATAAGACGTCGATCGATGACTTGAAAGATTGCTTCCATTCTTTGCCGTCCCAATGAAATGCTTTCAGTTTTCCTGTTTTGCTATTCCAGCTATTGGGAACGCTGAGGAGAATTTGCCCTGTCGTTGGCGGGGCGTCGGCACTGGACGCAGCGGAGCTGAGCAGGCTCAGGGATAAAAAGAGAAAGAGAATTTTTCGGCCCATGACGGAGTGAATAAACTACCCGATTCCTTCAGTGACGCAAATCACGCCAACGATGGATTAGAGACCGCTTGGGTGGTCAACGAATGTCCAGTGAAGCCCTTCAAATTTTTGACACAGCCATTTGGACAGTGCTTTTACGCCAAAGGTTTCGGTCGCGTAGTGCCCGCCGTAAATCAGATTCAAACCTAATTCTTCAGCGGCGGTGTAACTCCAGTGCGGGCCTTCGCCGGTGATGAATGTGTCGATTCCTGTCTCGGCGATTGAAAAAATTTCAGCTCCCGCGCCGCCGGTAATGACTCCGAGAGAGCTGACTGTTTCAGGCCCGCCAGCGCACATCATCGCTTCGGCTCCGGTTGCGGATTTCACTTTCGATAAAAGGTCGGCGCGGCTAATTTCTAATCCATCGATTCGAAGGCCGAGTTTGATGCCCTTCCAGTCGAAGAACGGTTGGGGTTCGACGCCCAAATCGAGTCCCGAAATCAATTGTGCGTTATTTCCAAGGCGAGGGTGTACGTCCAGAGGAATGTGAACGCTGTAAATTGCGAGATTATTTTCCATCGCAAGTTGGAGTTTTTTAAACTGCGCATCGACGATTCGCTGGGCTCCATTCCAGAACATTCCATGGTGAACAATTAGCAAATCAGCTTCTTGTTCAACGGCTTCCCGGATCACGGGAAGGCAAGCGTCAACTGCAGCGACAATCTTTGTGGCACGGCCACTCTTATTGGTGAGTTGCAGCCCGTTCAGCGCGGGCGGATAATCCGGAATCTCAGAAATTTTCAATTCTGCATTCGCAGTATCGATGAGCGTGTTGATTTCAGCCATGCTACGAATCAACAGGGTATGTTCAATGAATCAACCCTATTGATTCGTGAAACACTTACTTGAAGAAGCGCTTCGCTTTCTCGAAGAAGGATTCGCGGAGTGGCGAATTTTTCTCGCTTAAAGATTCCGTGAATGTCTTCAACTTTTCTTCCTGATCTTTGCTGAGCTTGACCGGGATCTCAACTTGAACATTAACGAGAAGGTCGCCTTTCTTGTCCGAATTGAGATAGGGAATCCCTTTTCCGCGGAGTCGGAATGATGTGTCGGTCTGAGTTCCACCAGGAACTTTGATAGATGTCTTACCGTCCAATGTCGGAACCACTAGGTCGCCACCGAGTGCCGCCAGAGAAAACGGGACAGGCATTTCACAGTAAAGATCGGCTTCGTCCCGTTCGAAAATTTCGTGTTTTTTGATGTGAACAACGACATACAAATCTCCGGCCGGGCCGCCACGCTTGCCGGCGTCGCCGTTTCCGGTTGAGCGAAGTCGCGCGCCTTCCGTCATGCCTTTCGGGATGGAAAGCTTGATGCGACTGGTGTTTTGAACCCGACCTTCTCCGCTACAAGAACGGCAAGGATTTGAAATTGATTCACCCGCACCGGAACATGCCGGGCAGGTTTGTTGAACTTGAAAGAAACCCCTCGTTGCGATGACCTGACCTGCGCCGCCGCAAGTAGGGCATGATCGGACGTCAGCTGAACCGCCTCGGGCACCTGTGCTTTTGCAGGATCCACATGGATTGTGTTTCTCGAGTTCGAGCTCTTTTTCAATGCCTGTGGCTGCTTCCTCAAGGGTGATCTGAAGATCGTAACGAAGATCAGAACCTTGTTTTTTCGCACCGCGGCGGGCACGACCTCCGCGCCCGCCAGCTGCTCCAAAAATCTCTTCAAAGATGGAGCCGCCTCCGCCACCACCACCTCCGCCGCCACCAAAGACGTCGCGAAAAATATCGAACGGATCTGCACCGGCACCGCTTGCAGAAGGGCCTGTTCCCTGGCTGAACGCGCCATGTCCGTAGCGGTCATAGGCAGCCCGCTTCTGATCGTCCATCAAAATTTCGTAGGCTTCACCGAGTTCTTTGAATTTGTCTTCTGCGGATGGATCATCGGGATTTTTGTCCGGATGAAATTTGATCGCCAGTTTGCGATAGGATTTCTTGATGTCAGAGGAACTGGCTTCCCGGGTGACGGAGATGACTTCGTAATAGCAACGTTTTTCCATGCGGAATAGGGCAAGAATTCAGGGTGCGTAATGCGCTTACTCGGCAGCGTCTTCGGCGGGTTTTTCTCCCGTATCAGGTCCGGTAGATACCACGACATTTGCTGCGCGGAGCAGGCGGTCGCGCAGTTTGTAACCACGGCGGAGTTCGTAAATGATGTTTCCTTCAGGAACATCATCACTCGGCTCTTGTTTCACGGCTTCGTGAATATTGGGATCAAACGCCTGGCCTTCGCCGCTAAAAATTTCGACGTTATTTTCTTCGAGAAAATCGTTCATCTGCTTCTGAACCATGACCATTCCCATGTAAACCATGGAGCCTTCGCCTTCACTGGCGGCAGCTTTGAGGCCCATTTCGAAATTGTCGATCACGGGCAGGAGGCTTTGAAGTAAATTGCCGTTTGCGTATTGAATCGCATCGCTTTTTTCGCGAGCCATACGTTTACGGAAATTCTCTAAATCGGCCTGATTTCTCGCTGCAGTATCCCGCCATTTGTCAGCTTCGGCTGCGAGTTTTTCAATCGGATTCAGTTCGATCTCCGGCCCCTTATCCTCAATGATTTCGGGATTTCCATCAGTTGGAATATCCGCGCTTTCGCCAACGAGAATATCATCCAGATCGAGATCGGATTCTTCGTTCACTAGTTCTGATTCGGGTGGAGTTTCGCTCATGAGTTGGGTCTGAAAAATGAGATACCTGAAAGGCGGGTTTGTTCAAAAAAGTTCGCGATTTATGTCGCGATTTAACATGCGCTTGGTAAATGTTGAAGCGCTGATAATTGAACGGGGCGGACTATTCACCGTTTCTCGATTGCAATCAAGGTGATGTCGTCGCTTTGGGTCGCTCCGGTTGTGAAGGTGTTCAGCGTCGAGGTGATTCTGTCCAGCACTTCGGTCGCGTTTTCAGTGCCAGTTGCGAGAATAGTTTCTTCGAGCCGTTCGATTCCAAACTCTTCACCACCAACGGCTTCCAGCTCATTCACGCCGTCTGTATACAGGATGAGAATATCTCCTTTTTCCATGGTGAAACGAAAATCTTTCACGGTCCGTTTAAAAACGTTCCCCGAGTCAATTCCGGCTGCCATTCCGCCGGCTTCGAGGGTTTCAATGCGGTTTTCCTGCCTCCGATAAAGTAAGGGGAGTTCATGGCCGGCCCGTGCCATCGTGACTTCGTTCGAATCCCGTTCTAAAACGAGATATAAGAAACTGACGAACATGTCTTCGCGAATATCCGGAAAAATTGCCCGGTTCACTGCGTGCAAAACGGATGCGGGAGACAAGTTATCCGGCGCATAGGAACGCAAAATCGAACGTGACATCGCCATGATCAGCGAGGCCGCGATTCCTTTGCCACAGACGTCGCCAATGGCGATACCAAATCGATCATCATCAATGCGAACGTAATCGTAATAATCGCCGCTGACCATTCGTGCCGGTTTATAAAATGCAGCGAGGTCGAAATCTGCCAAATCAGGGGAATTTCGGGGAAGGAGGATGCGCTGAATTTCGCTGGCTCGAGTCAACTCCTCATCGATACGTCGTTTTTCACCTGCCTCGGCATGAATGATGGCGCTTCCAAGTGTGCAGGCGCTTTGTTCAGCGACACTGTCAAAGACATCGCAGTCGTTTTCCGTAAATTTTCGATCGCCTTTGAGCGTCACGGCCAGGACTCCGACCGTTTTTTGAGCATAGATCAAGGGGGCAACCAAAACGCTCATTCCTTCCTGAATCGAATTTGGTTTTCCTGTGAAGGTGGGGTGTTTGAGTAATTCCTGAGTGTGAATCGCCTTTCCTTCGCGAAGGGCTTCGCCCAAAATTCCTGTATTAGAATCCACTGCTGTTAGTTTCAAAAAACTGCGAAGCCGGCTTTTTCGGTCCGCTGGATCTTTGAAACCCTCCAATTCCGAGGGAAGATCGGTTACAGAAGCTTCCTCATCGGTCATGTGAACGGGGACGAGGCGTGATCTAGCCTCGTCGATCAGATATAAAATCCCTGCGTCTGCTTTCACCACCTCAGCAACGCCACCGACTACGTATTTGTGCATGTTCGGCGGGGATGAATCCTCTTGCAATGATTTGCCGAGACCATGCAGGAAATCGATCATTCGATGCTCTTCCTGATCAATCTCATTCAGCATCGATGACACCTTGTTTCGCTTTTGGCGCTCCAATCTCCACAATGCCAAGAACAGGCAAATGATGACGGTTATGAGGGTGCCATATACAAAGTGTTCCATCACTGGGTTGAAGAAAAATAGCTCGTCGGGGTTCAACCCATCGCATCCACATCCTTCTTCAAATATTCAAGTACATCACGAAACTGACTGTAATTTTTTTCGTTGGCTTCGACGAGCGTTTCATGAGCTTTCAGCATCATTTCGGCCCGTTCCCGTTTTGAGAGTTCTTTTTTTGGCAACGGTCTGTTCACGTTGTCTGCGACAAGCGCCCGCTCTTCAGTCCACGAAGTTCCGTCTCTGTCGATCGTAATCAATTCATCAAGCCCCAGCTTTTTCACTGATTTAAAATTTCGATCATTTGCATTTACGACTTCGATTTTGCCGTCCATCTCCGCCATTCTCATCGTCAGCCCAGTCAAGATGCCAATGAATGTTGAATCCATTCCCGGGCAATTTTCAAGATCGACCACGATTTGACGGCCGCCGCGACTCACGTAGTCATCCGCGAAATCCCGAACCAAATGACTATTTAGATGAGAGGCGTTCCCATTTAAGCGAACCCACGCAACATCTCCAAAACATCCAACCAATATGGAATCTTCGTCTTTCACAATCTGAAAGGTTTAAAATCCGGGTGAAGTTTGAGTGCGTCCCCATGAATTCGGGGCGCGGTTGGTAATTCCCAAGACTTCACCTTCAATTCAGAGGATTGGTCTGAAATTTCAGCTCTCTGATTTGGATCGCTGGTAAACACGGTGGGGGAGGGGGCAGGAATGTTGAAAGAGTTACTTCCAGAGGAACGATTTGTTTTCTGCAATCACGGTGTCGCCCTGGAGAACAAGGGCTCGCCATGAGGTAACCGGGCCGCCTTTCGTGTAGTAATTTCCGTTTACGCGAAACTTAGTCGTGTTTTTGCGCTTCGCAGTCACGTTCGCGCTGATTTGGTGAACTTCGGATCCCGTATTTGCCTGACAATACTCCAAGCGAACTGTCACCTGGGAGCCAGGTGATTCAGATTTCCAAAAAATTGTGTAATAATTTCCGAATTTGTCCTGAAACTGTTCCGAAGTCACGGCGCCGTGGAGGTGATGACGCTGCTCGAATTTAATCATCGATTCGTCTGTCTTCACATACATCCCCGGCTTCAAGTGATAAGGGTTCACTTTCGTGATTGCAACCGGTCCGGAAGGTGTCGGAGCGGTCGAGCATCCCGTAAAAATAGTCAACGAGACTGTCGTCAGGACAGTTAAGAGAGAAAATCGACACAAAGAGAGATTCATATTTTCCAACAAAGCGTATGTAATTATAACCGTTTCCAGATGTCGTTTTTCTTCGAAACGAAGTCTAGCCGTTGAAGAATATAGCCCCTTTTCTAAAAAAATTGAAAAAAAGTGACTGATTTCTCAGTGTGAGCAAAAACAATCCAGTAATTGAAGTGATTTGGCGCAAAGCTCCGTTTTTGCCTGAGGCAAAATTGTGGCTTGATCCCCATGGGCCGTGCGATTTTGCCTTTGTTTCTCACGCGCACGCAGACCACTTTGCCCCTCATGGAAAAATTCTCTGCAGCGAGCCCACCGCTCGAATTATCGAGAAACGATTCGGGAATCGGAAAAGCGACTATCTAATTTTGCCATTCGGAGAGGTGCATCAGCTCGACGACCGGCACGAGATTCAACTCCTCCCTGCTGGACATACTGCTGGTTCCGCTCAAATTTTTGTCCGAAATACCGAAACTGGTGCCAGCCTTCTTTACACCGGCGATTTCAAAATGAGGCCATCAGCTGCGGCCGAACCCATCGAGTTCCGCCATGCTGACACGCTGATTATGGAGACCACCTTTGGGATTCCTAAATTCACCCTTCCACCCACTGCTGATGTCATTGCGCAAATGGTGAAGTTCGCCCGTGAGACGCTTGAGGACGGTGACATTCCATTTCTGATGGGGTATTCGCTCGGAAAAGCGCAGGAAATTATTCTGGCGGTTCATGCCGCTGCGCCGGAATTAAAATTTCAGGTTCACAAAACGGTCGAAAAAATGAACGCCGTTGTCGGATCTCTCGGTTGGAAATTCCCCGAATGTCAGCCGTTCGAGCCCAAAAAACGTGATCCAGTCGGCCATGTCATTGTCATTCCTCCAAACAGCCTGAAGTCTCAGGAAATTCGCCGAATCAAAAACAAACGGGCCGCTATGATGACGGGGTGGGGGATTGATTCAAACGCGCGCTATCGCTACCAGTGTGACGAAGTATTCCCGTTGACCGACCACGCGGATTATCCAGACCTCCATACCTATGTCGAGGACGTAAATCCACACCTTGTCTACACACTTCATGGCTATGCAAGCCAGTTTGCCACAGAGCTACGCGCCAAGGGGCGAGAAGCGTGGTCCCTCATTTCTGCAAATCAAACCGAGCTGAAATTTGATGGCGATGTTCGAACCACGATTCCAAAGGTCGAAAATACCAGCCACGAAGTTCCACGGCCTGAATCCGGTTTCGGGCGCTTCGTTGAAACGTGCGAAGCCGTCCGTGACGCCACGGGTAAGTTGAAAAAACAGGCTGTCCTTGCTGAATACCTCCGCTCACTCACGACGTCGGAAGAACTTCAGACGGCATGCTTGTTCTTGACCGGGAGCCCACTTTCAAAAACCGCTGCGACGCGCACCGTCAACACAGGCTGGGCGATTGTTCGTCGCGTCATTCGCGAAATTTCGGGGCTTTCTGAAACTCAATATCGTCAGATTTCCACCAGTCAGGCTGATTCAGCTCGCACTTCATATATCATTCTTCAGGGGCACACCAATCCGGAACCTCATAAGCTTTCGGATATTGCTCGGCTTTTTGAAAACCTCGCCGCCGCCAGGGGATCGGCAAAAATTTCAGTTCTTAAAGAAACGCTTTCCAAGCTGCACCATGCCGAAGCGGCCATGGTCGTCGGAATTCTCGGGGGCGATCTTCGAATCGGACTGAAGGAAGGTCT
>CALFSW010000283.1 GCA_937916505.1 uncultured Verrucomicrobiales bacterium
CTTTACAACAAGTCTTTGCGGCTAACATCGTCAGGCTTTCAGATTCAAACGACAAATCCCCGTAGGCCCGTTCCGAGGGAAATATAAAATCCGGTTTCTTGCGATGCTCTGTCATAACCTGCTCTGCAAAGTCTATTTTTTCGTCAGTGAAAATCGCGGCTAAATTGTATTCGAGGGAGGAGCCTGTTCGCGACTTCCGGCGATTCGCCACGGAGAGGGCTAACTTCATAAAATCATCTACATTACCAAATCCCTTAGTAACCGCTGGCAAAACATGTGCAGATTCAACAGCGCAATAAATCTCGTATTCGAGTTCACGGCGCTTCAGCAATAACTTGTCTAAAGATTTATCCCAAGTTGAACGAGGCAAAGATTCCACAACAAAATTGAACAGCGTCCGTCCGTTTGGAAATACTGCAAGCCACTCGCTTGGAAAGCTCTCCCCTCGAACGAGAACGGTTTGAACGTCCTCTGACAAGATGATTTCCGAAGGCTCTACAGAGCGGCCTAGCCACTCCTCAACCAAGTTTTCCTCGGCTAGGCTTTCAGCCACTAGAGCAATCGCTTCGTTCCCAGACTCCCCTTTCGTGACGGCGAACACGAAGACACAGCCAGTGTTCTCTTCATCCTGGACAGGTGACTGTCGCCCTCCCCAACCAGTCAATCGAAACTCATTGTATTTCTTCTTGAGACCTCTTTCAGGGAAGAATCTGGAATTGTAATAAATTGCGGAGAGAGCAATCGAATCACCACCATTCGCAGGAAGATGGCAATGCACATCGGTCCTAGGATTATACTCAGAGGTTGAATTTATTTCAGGAAGGGCGCGCTCGAAAAATACCCGGGGTAAATAAACACCAGCTTGATGCCCGCCAGTTAATCCAGTGTCGTTCCCCGACAACCGCTTCACGACAAACGACAATTTCAGTTGAGAAATTGTCTCTAAACACTCAGAGAACGAACGCTGGTTAAAATTTGCGAATATACTCATCTCGACTCTCTTAAAACTCTGGCAATTTCTTCAGCACATGCGGACACAGCCGGGACAACAACACTATTACCGATCTGTCGATATGCCTGAGTGTTCGACACTGGAAATACAAACTTCTCAGGATCGTAACCCTGCAGCTGCATGGCCTCCCTAACAGTCAACCTCCGGGGTCTTCCTCCCGGCTGCTCGATCAATACTTCAGCTCCGTCTTTATGATATCTAGCGGAAATTGTTCTCGTTGCAGCCCCGTCAGGAATTGGAACGGCATGAAGCCCATACCCGAATCCGTTTCCTTTCTTCGCATGGTTGGCTTTGTGACGAATTAGAGTATCCCAAGTTCCCGGCCCCAAAGTATGCCCCTCAACTTTCTCCTGAATGATCCTATTCAATTCAACGAAGTCAAAGTCAGAGCGAGGCCCACTCGGAATATCGATATCCTCTTTATCAACAGTGATCTGATCGGGATCAAACCCGACAATAAATATCCTCTGTCGATTCTGGGGAACCCATTTGGCCCCATTGACAATCTTCCATGTGATCGTGTAGCCTAGGTCATCCTCCAAACTTTTTCGGATAACCCCGAAAGTCCGCCCTTTATCGTGTGAAAGTAAATTTTTCACATTCTCAAGCATAAAGGCCTTTGGCCGATGGTGCTTAATGATCCGCTTCACGTCAAAAAACAGTGTTCCTTGGGTTTCATCGTCGAAGCCATGTTTCCTGCCTAGCGAATTTTTCTTCGAAACCCCTGCTAGAGAAAATGGCTGGCAAGGAAATCCAGCACACAACACATCGTGATCAGGAATATCACGCTCGTTGATTTTTGTGATATCCCCATAAGGCGTATCACCGAAATTTCGCTCGTAGGTCTTCTTCGCAAACTTATCCCACTCGCTCGTAAAAACGCACTCTCCTCCTGCATTTTGAAACGCAATGCGGAATCCTCCAATTCCGGCAAAAAGGTCAATAAATTTAAACTTAGGATCTTTGGGAGCAGGGAACGGGGACTTCTCTAACTGCAAGTCTCCATAAATTTCCAATGGCTCAAAGATGCTCTGGCTACTTCCAGCCGGTAGTGCTTCTGAAATTAAGCTGACCAATACCGCACGAAGGCTCTCATATTCCTTCTTAGAAATTGTTGGCGGACACTCCCTATGCCTCGTCAGCAAGTGAGAAGCTACAGCTCTAGCATCAGGGTTACTTTCTAGGACTGGACTAGATGCTAGCTGGCCCAATAAATCCTCTCTCTCGAGGTCGGCGCTCATTCTGAGACCCCTTCCACAAGAGTGCTCAAGGATACTTCCAACGGTTTACAAATTTTCAACGCCGAAAGAATGGTTAGGTTTCTTTCACCACGCTCAGCTCCGCCCAAATACGTCCGATCAAGTCCCGCTTGGAACGCCAATTCCTCTTGAGACAAAGATAGCTTCTCGCGAAGTGATCTGATGTTCTCCCCTAGCCTCAAAAGATGCTGACTTTTACCCTTGTCCATCTTTCGATCATAGCGGGACTGACGCCTATAGTTCCACGGACTATAAGTATCATTCGATTCAGCCATGCCTGAACTCATTTGCGCCACCCACATCATCCCTTGGGGCAAATCCAAAGACCTCCATCTTAACCCCACCAAAAGGCTTTGCCTCTCCGCCACCTTCGATCGCGGCCTTTTCATCTCCCTCGACGACGACTACCACCTCCTCCTAGGAGCAAAAATCGAATCCTTCCTCCCAACAATCCCTCCACTGGCACCAGAGCCACCTTTTCCAAGGGTGACGGGCTTGTTTTTTGGGCAAATTACCCTCCCGCCCCAGTCAAGCGTGGAGACGTGGGTTTGTCGAGCGGACGGACCGACACTCATCGGAGCCACGGATTCTGAGAAGGAAAGGCCCTCTTCGTAGCCAGTCTCAAGGAATCATCTTTGATCAGACGTTTCTCAAGTCGCTCGATGGACGCGAGGTTTTCAAAGGCACATTCCCAGACGACGAGAACGCTCCAGCCATCGGCACGAAGAGAGGCTTCATTGCGGGAATCGCGCTCCTGGGTTTTACCGATCTTTTCCTTCCACCACTCCGTTCGGGATTTGGGGAGCCGGAAGTGTTTGCAGTCCTTGTGGCCGTGCCAGTAGCAGCCATGGACGAAGATGATCGTCTTATGCTTTGGAAGCACGATATCGGGACGGCCGGGGAGCGTTTTATTCAACCGTCCGTTCACCGTGAAACGAAACCCGCGGCGGTGGAGGAGCGACCGGAGCAGGCGTTCGGGCTTGGTGTCCTTCCCGGTGATCCGGGACATGACCCAGC
>CALFSW010000284.1 GCA_937916505.1 uncultured Verrucomicrobiales bacterium
TTTGGCTTCTTCCCAAACCGAAACCACAACAGCAACCTCCTCTCGCTCGGTTTCATTTGCGGTCTGGGGGCGCTCTTCCAGGCGGTCAGGAGCAAACACTACGCTCACTTGGCGCTCCTCGTACTCGCCAGCGGGATCATTCTGTGGGCCATCCTCAGCTGGAACCTGAGTCGCTCCGGGATTGTTCTTTGTGCGACGGGAACGGTCATTTGGCTTCTCCTCCTGGGCAGGCGCTACTTCGGGCGACAGGAACGCAAGGTCCTCGGCTTGGTGGCCTTGCTCATCGTCGGGGTCTACGGGATTGCCGAGTTTGCGGTGAAGGATCGCATCGATGAAACGGTTGAGAAGATCTCGGGGGAGGGTGAGGAGGGCCTTGCCGATTCGCTCACGGGCGAAGGCCCGTCTCCTGAAGTCAAGATGGTCGATCTCGATTTCAGGGTTCCGGTCTATCTCGATACCTTTGCGATGATTGCCGACGCTCCTTTGACCGGGGTGGGGGCCGGGCAGTTTCGCTGGGTCTTTCCGCAGTATCGTGAGAAGTCGATTGGCAGAAGTCACGCTGTCGCGGTTCATCCGGAAAGCAGCTGGCTCTTTCTGGCCGCCGAGCAGGGCCTTCCGGCGGCCCTTTGTCTTTTTGCGCTCGTGCTCTTTTTGTTCCTCAAGGGGATCGCCACTATCAGGAAGCGCAAACAGCGCGATCGTGCCCTGCGATTGGGCTGCCTCGTCGCGGCCGCCCTCGTGCCCCTCCACAGTTTGTTCGATGTCCCGGCTCATCGGCCCTCCCTCTATCTGGCCTCCCTGTTTCTCTATGTCCTCTCCCAACAAGCGGCGGAGGACGATGCGGAAAGGAAAACGATCTCCCGCTGGCCTTCTTTGATTCTCGCCCTCGCTCTCTTGGGAGTGGGGGTTCGCGTGCTCGGGATTTCCTTGTTTGGCTGGAGCGCCCCTGCAATGGTCCAATCGGAGGAAGAGCTCGCCGAGGGCGCGGCGATGTATCAAAAGGTCGCGGATTTGCAGAACCCCCTGCCGCCCTTCGAATCGCTGAAACTGCGGAAGGAAATCAGCGAATTCGTGAAAGGTGCGGCCGAAAGGGCCCCTCTTGACGGCCGACTCTACCGGCTTTCCGGTCTCGCCACCTTACCGCTGCAATTTGAGTCGGAGGAGACGGCCCGGAATTTTGCGATTGATCGCCAACTGACACCCTTTTCGGTGAAAATCCCCCTTTTGCAGGCTTCGGCTGCCCTCTTTTACAATCAGGAGGAAGTGGAGAAAGGATGGCTCGCAGCCCTTGCCCGGGCCAAGGCGGTCGACGCGGTGAGAATTAAAGGAGCAGTCGAGACTGAAAGAGTCCTACGGGACGTCAAAAAGTCAGCCGCGAGGAATTCCCAACTCAAGCCTCTGGCCGCCCGGATCGAGGAAGAGGCGAAGTAGCTCTTAGGAAGACCCTCAAATCGTCGTGCCCCGGTTCTTTGAGCCCACTCTTGAATGAGTTGGTTCAAAAAATCGGGGCATTTTTGTGGCGATGGCCGGGACCGTCCGGGGGTGGCGATGGATCGGGTCGTCGGGCCCGCTGGGTCCGAAGAGAGTCTCGCGGGCCTCAGGCGAGAATGTCATGAACGACCTGCCCGTGGACGTCGGTCAGACGGCGGTCGATGCCATTCTGGAGGAAGGTCAGGCGCTCGTGGTCGATGCCCATGAGATGGAGGATGGTGGCATGGAGGTCATAGCAATAGGTCGTTCCTTCCAAAGTCTGGTAGCCCCATTCGTCGCTCTGCCCGTAGGAGGAACCGGCCTTGATGCCCGCGCCGGCCATCCAGGTCACGAAGGTCCCGCCATTATGGTCCCGTCCGTCTCCTCCCTGTGCAAAGGGGGTGCGACCAAACTCGGTGGTCCAAACGAGGAGGGTGTCTTCAAAGAGGCCGCGCCCTTTCAAATCCTCGATGAGGGCCGCGATCGGCTTGTCGACGCTGGCGGCGATGGGCGGCAATTCTTTGGAGATGCTGCCATGGTTGTCCCAGTTTTTGACCGCGCCCTGCGGCCCGCTCCAGACCTGCACGAAACGGGTCCCTCGTTCGCACAGGCGACGTGCCAGCAGGCAGCGTTTTCCGAAGTCTTCGGTCACGGCGTCATCGAGGCCATAGGTCTTGCGGGTGAGTTCCGTTTCTTTGGTGAGATCAAAGGCCTCGGGAGCGGAAAGCTGCATCTTGGCGGCCAGTTCGTAGGAACGAATCCGCGATTCCAGCCGGGTGTCATCGGGGCGTCCGGTGGCGTGGCTCTCGTTGATTTGGCGCAGCAAGGCGAGGCCGTCCCGTTCGGCCGCGGGAGTGGCAAAGTCGAAGCGCTGGCTGGCGAAAAGGTCGGGCACGGGATTCGAGCCCCCGGCCTTGATGACGGTGCCCTGGTGGACCGCCGGCAGGAAGCCGGAGGAAAAGGGGCCGCGTTGATTATAGGGGAGCCCCTTGGCGTCCGGGAGGACGACGAAGGTCGGAAGGTTGTCGGTGAGATTGCCGAGGGCATAGGAAGTCCATGCTCCAAGGCAGGGGAAACCCGGCAGAAGGAAGCCGGAATTCATCATGTAGGTTCCCGGGCCGTGAACGTTCGTTTTCGACTTCATCGCCATCAGAAATCCCATCTCATCGACCCACTTCGCCTGGTGCGGAAACACGCTGCTCACCCAGCGCCCCGATTCCCCGTGCTGTTTGAATTCGAAGGGGCTCTTCAGGAGGGCTCCCGGCATCGCGGTGAAGCCTTCCGGCTTCTCCTTCGGTCCCAACTTCTGTCCGTGCAGTTTTTCGAGAGCGGGCTTGTAGTCGAAGGTGTCCATGGGGCTGGCACCCCCGGTCATGAAGAGCTGGATGACCCGCTTGACCTTGGCGGGATGATGGAGGCCTCCATTCAGCTCCGGACGGGGCTTGCCGAGGGCCTCACGGGTGAGCATCTGCGCCATCGCGACCCCGCCGAGGCCTCCTCCGGAATTCCATAAAAACGATCTGCGCTTCATTCGATAAAGAGGAATTCGTTGCTGTTCAAAAGGACCCGGCAAAAGGCGGGCAAGCCGTGTTCACGGGCGTAGTGGGTAAAGCCGGTCTCCTCGCTCGCGGAAGGGGGACGCAGCCAGACGAGGCGAACGGCCCGATCCACCCGGGCCTCCAAGGCGATTTCCTCCGATTCCACCCGCCCGGCCAGCCACTCGCTTCCATGGAGGACAAAGTCATTGTTGAAAACCGCCAATGACTGCAGGGCCGAGACCGAGAAGCTGCGCTTGGGGGCGAGCAAGCCCAGGTCCGGGAAATCGAGGGCCTCCATGAAGGGATCGGGAATGCCACGCCAGACCACACGGTAGATGCTCCTGCGGGAAGCGCCGGGGGAATCCCAGTCATAGCCCGGGTAATCCAGGGCGGGCGTCGCTTGTGGCCCCTGGGATTTCTGAAACTGCTCAATCCCCGGTCCCCCCATGGCCAGGTCGAGACGCCCCGAGAGGCGGAGAATCGAATCACGAAACACTTCCGCATCCATACGCTGGCGATTCATGCGCCAGAGCAGGCGATTGTCGGAGTCGGTGGCATTCGCCGGCACCCGGCTGGTCTGCTGCCAGGTCTCGCTGGTCAGGATCAGCTGGTGCAATTTCTTCAGCGAACCCTTGGCATCATCGCGAAACCAAACCGCCAACCAGTCCAACAATTCGGGATGGGTCGGCAGGCTTCCCATTCGGCCAAAATCATTGGGGGTCTCGCAGAGACCGCGACCGAAGTGGTAATGCCACACCCGGTTGACAATGCTCCTCCAGGCGAGGGGGTTTTCTTTGTGAATCAACCAATCGGCGAGGGCTGCCCGTCTCGCGGATTCATTCGAGGGATCGGAAAGCTCAAAGCGAGCGGGCAGGTTGGCGAGCGCGGACAGCGCCCCGGGCCCGACCTCCCGGACCGGCTTGTCGATGTCACCCCGGCGCAAGAGGTGAACGACCTTGGGCTTCTGCGGAGCGGGCAGCTTCTTGGCGTGCGACCATGAGGAGGAAACACCGTAGACGAGGGCCTTGGCCGGCAAGGTCCCGAGCCGTTTCCTGGCATAGGTTTCCAGGGCGGCGGCGGCGATGGCGGTGTTCTCCTCTTCGCTGCGCTGCTCCTTTGCTTTCCTGAGCCCTGTCATCACTTCCGGAAGCACGGTTTGCACCGCCCCGCCCTCGGCATCGGTGACCGACAAGCGGAAGCGCCCGATCAGGTGCTTGGGGGGATGAAGTTGTTTCAGGGTGATTGCCAACCTGCCGCCTGCCGCGACCTCGATGGGTTTGGCGAGTTCGAATACGATGTGGTGCGATTGATTGATCTCCGGAAAGATGGCCCAACCGGTGACGGGA
Organism: uncultured Verrucomicrobiales bacterium; assembly: GCA_937916505.1. Classification (GTDB taxonomy): domain Bacteria; phylum Verrucomicrobiota; class Verrucomicrobiia; order Verrucomicrobiales; family Akkermansiaceae; genus SW10. The sequence goes on from CALFSW010000284.1 coordinate 4,355, forward strand.
TCTCCGTCGATCGCTTGCGCCGAGGTCCAGCCCGCTTGATCGTAATCGGCCGAGGCGCGCGAGATCTTGAGCGGCACCGGGGTCGCGGACCCGGCGGCAAACCATTGCAAGTCCACTTCGGCGAGATGGAGGTTTCCGTTTTCAGCCCTTCCCGGTCCGCCCATGGGCAGGCGCCCGTCCTTCATCACTTCCACCCTCACCGCGGTGAGGCGACTCACTCCGACCTCCGCGGTCACGGTGTAGGTTTCCTGGTCCGCGATCGGGCCCTCGGCGAAAATTGAGTGATCCTCTTGTTTCGTCAGTTGGGCCCCGCCCGAGGCCATAAAGACCTCCGGGGTCAGGACATGCCACTCTGCGGGATTCTTCTTCCGGTCCGTCACCCATTGCGCGACGATCCCGGCATACTTTTCCTGCAAGAGGACACCCGCGTCCCGACTTCCGGCCGCGGCGACCACGCCCGCCATTTCCTGGCGAAGGGCCATCACCTCCGCCGAGGGTTCGAACTCAATGTCGCCTTTGCCAACTCCGGCGAAAACCGCCTGCAGCGAGTAATAATCTTCCTGGGTGATGGGGTCGAACTTGTGGGTGTGGCAGCGGGCGCAACTTGCGGTTGTGCTCACGATGGCCCCCATTGTTTGCATCACGATGTCGTCCCGGTCGAGGTAGTCAAAGGTGACCGGGGCCGTTCCGGCCCGGCTCGCCTCCAAAGGACCCGCCGCGATGAATCCCAGGCCCGCCATCAGTTGAGGTTCCTCGGGGAAGAAGACATCGGCCGCGAGTTGCTCACGGATGAAGCGATCCCACGGGACATCCTGATTCAAGCGCCCGATGACATAGTCCCGAAACCTCCAGGCGTTCGGGCGTTTGACATCGTGCTCGCACCCGTGCGAATCGGCAAAGTGAATGGCATCCAACCAGTGGCGCGCCCAACGTTCTCCATATCGGGGCGAAGCAAGGAGCCCATCGAGCAATTTTTGGTAAGCCATGGGATCCTCATCCTTCACAAAGGATTCAGTTTCTTCCGGGGTGGGAAGGTAGCCGTGCAGGTCAACAAAGAGCCGGCGCGCAAGGGTTGCCCGGTCGGCCCGGCCTGCCGGTTTCAGCCCCGATTCGGCCAGCTTTCGCCGAACGAAGGCATCGATGGGATGGCCTTCCGCGGGCACCTCCGGGGCAAGCGGTTTTCGCAAGGACCACCAATCGGAATCGGGGAGCGGGGAGGGCGTGGTCTCCCGTGGGTCGGGCGCCCCCCTCCCGACCCAGGCGACGAGGATCTCGATTTCGACATCGGGAAGCTGTTTCTTGGGAGGCATTTCATGATCCTCATCCTGGTAACGAATGGCCTGGATCAAGAGGCTCTCGTCCGGCTTTCCCGGAACGATCGCCGGTCCACTGTCGCCCCCCGAGACCCAGCCGCTCCTGGCGTCCAGGGTGAGCCCTCCCTTCATCTTACCCGCTTGGTGTGAGTGACACTCAAAGCAGCGCTCCTGCAAGATCGGTTCGACCTTTGTCGTGAAGTATTCGTCCGCCTCGAGCAGGGGAGCTGCCAGCACGAAAAATGAGAGGGGGAAGACTTTCATCACCGTTTAATTTCTTCGATCCTGGAGATGGTGCCCGCTGCCGGAAAGGATTCTTTGGGCATGGGGCCCGCGATGACCTCCCCGGACGAATCACGAACCGGAGCAGTCACGAACCG
>CALFSW010000285.1 GCA_937916505.1 uncultured Verrucomicrobiales bacterium
CCGGAAGGAAATCATCATACTGTTTTTTTAATTCCGCCCGACTATATTTTTCCGGCGGCAGGGTTTGACGGGCGGTGACCGCCTTAACGGAGAACAGCGAAAAAATAAATAATAAATAATATGGCAGTCTGCTATTTTTCATTTTTTCTCAATCTCTTTCATGATTTCATGAATACGGGTTCCGGGTGATCAATTTTGATTCCGGATTCCTGTCGTGATTTCCCATGGCTGAATTTTTGCGAGCAGCGAATTTTAGATCGAACGAGTTATCGGGTCGAGGACAGAACAGGCTCGGACGTCGTTTTGCCAGTGGTAGCGAAGACCATGATGTCGTGTTCGGTGAGCTCGGCGACATTGCGTTTTTCGCTGAGAGTTCCGCGATGCATCACGGCGATCGAATGGCAGGTCCCAAGGAGTTCCGGCAGGTAGGAGCTCACGACGATGATGCTCTTCCCGGCGGCGGCGAGCGAGTGGATGAGTTCGTAGATCTCGTGCTTACTGCCGACGTCAATGCCGCGCGTCGGCTCGTCCATGAAGAAGATATCGCTATCGTGGTGGACCATGCGCGCGAGAGCGACTTTTTGCTGGTTACCGCCGGAGAGATCGCTGACAGGCTGGCTGGTGCTGGAGCAGCGCACGTCGAGTTTTCTCGCAAGCTCGTCGGCGGTCGCCTGTTCCTTTTTGAGCTGCAGGAAACCGAAACGGGAAGTCTTGCGGATCGCGGAGAGAGTGGTGTTCTCGGTGATGCTGAGGTTCTGCGCCAACCCCTCCTCTTTGCGGTCCTCACTGAGGTAATCCAAGCCGCCGCGAAGGGCATTGATCGGGCTGAATCCGGCAAGTTTCATCCGGGTGTTGCCCTGCAAGTCAATCCCGCCCCGAGTGACCGGATCAAGCCCAAAGAGGCAGCGTGCAAGTTCGGTCCGTCCGGCTCCGACGAGCCCGAAGATGCCCAGAATTTCCCCGCGCTGAAGATCGAACGAGACCCCACGTGGCAGCGGCGAGCCGTGCACGTCTTTCACCGAGAGAACGATCTCACCCAGGTCGTGATCCGGCCGCGGATACATGTCTTCGATGGCCCGGCCGATCATCAGTTCGACGAGCGATTCCGTGGTCGAATCCGAAACGAGGCCTGCGCCGACGGATTCACCGTCGCGCAGGACGGCGTAGCGATCGGCAATTTCGTCGATTTCGTCGAGAAAGTGGCTGATGTAAACGATCGCGAGCCCCTCTTCGCGTAGCTTGTTGATGACTCGGAAGAGTGCTCTTTTGTCTTCCTCGGAGAGCGAGCTGGTTGGCTCGTCCATGATGACGACCCGCGCATCGCTGACGATGGCACGCGCGATCTCGACCACCTGCTGGCGTGCGATGGTCAAGGTCGCGACTTTCTGATCAGGAGAGATATCTTCGGCACCCAGGAGTTTGAGCGCAGCTGCGATTTTTTCAGATTGCGGGCGTAGAAATCCGCAGCGCGATTGCTCCAGCCCGAGCGTGATGTTTTCCTCGACGGTCAGGTCCGGCGCGAGGGTGAGCTCCTGGTAAATCATCGCAATCCCCGCGCGGCGGGCGGCCAGCGGATTGGCGAGCGCCAGCGGGCGCCCTTCCATCTCGACCGAACCGGAGTCCGGGCGGTGGGCGCCGCTCAGGACTTTCATGAGGGTGCTCTTGCCTGCGCCGTTTTCGCCAATGAGGGCGAGCACTTGTCCGGCGCGGATGTCGAGCGAGACACCACGCAAGGCACGCACCGGCCCAAACGATTTGGTGATCGAATCGAGCCGCAACAGTGGAGGTGCGGCACTGGTCTTTAATCTTTCAGCCACTTGTCGAGATCGGGCGAGACCAGTTCCTGGGTACGGGAGTCGTTGAGGTTTTCCGGCGTGAGGATGAGTGATCCGGTGTCAACGACACGCTCGACTTTCTCTCCCCTGACGTGGGCGGCGGCGTGCTTCACCGCCAGGTAGCCCATATTAAACGGATCCTGCACCGCGAGCGCGTGGATCGTTCCGTCTTCGATCCCACCGATGAGGGCGGGATTGACGTCGAAGCCGACGAATTTGACCTTGCCGGCGATCCCTGCGCCTTTCATTGCCGCCATCATGCCCTCGGTGGCCGATTCGTTCGGCGTGAAAATCCCCTCAACGTCGTCGGCAAACTGGTTGAGCAAGTTGTTTGATACCTCCTGTGATTCTTCGACGGTCGCGCCGGCATATTTGTCAGAGGAGATAAGGACGATGTCCGGACCGTGCTCTTTCAAGCCCTTTAAGAAACCCTCGGCGCGCTTCTGGGTGCTGGCGGAGCCGACCATGTGGCGTAGGAGGATCGCCTTGCCCTTGCCCCCCATCAGTTCGGCCAGTTTCTTGCCGCATTTTTCTCCGGCGGCGAAATTATCGGTGGCGACGAAGCTATCGAAATGATCGTCGCCGGCCGGGGCAAGACCGGAGTCCCAAATGACGACCTTGATTCCGTCGTCATGAGCCTCCTTGACCGGGCGGATCATGGCCTCGTCATCCAACGGGGCGAGAGCGATCGCATCGACCTGTTGGGTCACGAAATTCTGGACGACCTTGATTTGGCCTTCGCGATCGCTCTCGACCAATGGGCCTTTCCAGATGATCTCGACGTCTTCTTCCGCAGCGGCTTTGTTGGCGCCGGCGTGGATCGTTTTCCAAAACAAGTGATTGGTCCCCTTCGGGACAACGGCGATGCGGAGTTTTTGGTTTTCTTTGTCGCCATTACAAGCAGACAAAAGGACGAGTGATGCGGCCAGGGCTAGTCTCGGGAATAGGGATTTCATGGTGAGATAGGAAGATTGGGTGATGGTTCTAGCGATTTCCCCAAGGGTTCCAATCCAATTATCCAAACTTGGGGAGAAGAAC
>CALFSW010000286.1 GCA_937916505.1 uncultured Verrucomicrobiales bacterium
AGGCTGAATAAAGTAGAGGTAGAAGTCCCGTGGAGGCTGGGCTGTTGATCGCTCGCTGGGCACCCCGAAGAACAACCAACCCAGTTTGGTGACCTTTCTCTCGGTCCATGGGATTGACCGCTCCCAAATGCGGAACCCGGTGAAGCTGGTGGGATCGCTGCACCCAAGAATTTCAGTGAGCGCCTGATAGTATGCGCGGTCCAGGGAATCCTTGGAGAGGGTCTCGGCCTTCTTCTCGACGAGAGCGTCGTAGTCATCCGTTTTTTTGAGGTCGAGATAGACCTGGCGGTTATCCGGGTTCTGCGAGACAAACTGGCCACTGACTGTATTCCGGATTTCCTTGAGGGTCACTTCGACCAGGCCGACGAGATCTTCTGCCGGGTTCCCACCAAGCTCGGCAGCCATGGCATGGTAAAGGCAGAGCTTATCGCGCAACTCTTCCGGCGCCATGCCGATGGGCAAGTGAATGTCATTGGTGGTCAGCCGGTGAACCGAAAGGCCGTGGATGATCCGCAGAGCCATCGGTTTGTATTGTTTTTTCGGGAAGGCGCTGGAGATCTTGTCCGCCAGAACAGAGGTGCATTCCATCACCGCTTTCACCTCCGGGATGGCACGAAAAGCAGGATTATCGACGAGGTGGGCCCAGAAGCCATCAAAGGCCAGCAAACCCGGGCGGTCCTCGGGAACCTCCTCTTTGGCCATTCCCGCAATTGTCCGGGACAGCACCTGTAAAACACCACGCTTCTCGACGATCGGAACCTTCTGAAAGGTCTCGATGTATTCCGGGTGCACGGGGAACAAGTCGACGAGGTCGTCCATGCGCTCGTTCCAGTCCCCAAAGAATTTAGAGAATGCCTCGAGATAGGTCCGGATCTTCTTCTTCTGGTCCGCACTCTTCTTCAGCAGTCTGTTTGCCACGACGAATTTAACGTCCGAGGTGGCGATGTGGACCTGCTGGAAGCGGTCCTTCACACGCCCCAGACTATCAGCCGCAAACTGGAAGCGCCCTGAATCAAAGATGGCCTCCTGCACGCCGGCCATGAAACTGAATCGGAGGCTTTTACAGACTTCTCCCATTTCCCGGAGAAAGCCGAGATCGAGAACCAGTGCCTGATCTTTCCGGCTGCGCAGATAGTCAAGAAGCTCGTCTACGATCAGCAGCAGCCCCTGGTCGGGATACTTGGCATGAAATGCCGCCATCATGTCTTCCAGAGACGTTTTATTCTCGGAAACTTCATGGGCTTCCGGAAATACGAAATCCACATCCATGCCCGCAAGATGCTTGGTCAAGGAACCGGTGAGAATTTCGCGAAGCCCCATCGTGGTTGCTCCAATTTCCATTCGGATCACCTTGTAGCGACCGGCGAACGACTGCGCTGCCTCACGCACCTCGGAGTTCTCAACATGCTCCAGGACATCGGCATCCTCCGCGATGGCCGAAACCACCGACATCAGGTGACTCTTACCCGACCCATAGTTTCCGACGACCAACACCCCCTTCGAATCAGGGTTTCCCTCGAGAGCCAAATTGGGGAAGAAAACCTCGGTGAGCCGCTGCCCCATGTCCTGGGAAATCACGTAGGAACCGATGAGATCAAGCGCCCGGTCACGCTTTTCGCTGTCACGGAGTTGAACAACGGATTCGATGGGGTCGAACTGGATCAGATCGGAGTAGCGCATTGCGGGTTGGTTATGGGCTTATTTCGAAGAATTGACACTCCATTTCCTCACAATGGATCCGGCGATGTGCAGGATGTCCATCGGGGCCGAAGACCAGAAAGTCACCGTCTTTGGTGCCCGGCCAAGCGGCAAGAATCGTTCGGTGTCTTGATGCGTTCTTCACAAGCTCCGACGGATAGAGCTTGAGGGTAGACTCAAAGAGGATTTCGAGCCGATCCAAGCAAACCGGACTCTCCTCCACAGAATCCAATAACTCCGAGAAACACTCCTCGACCGAAGCCGCACGCAAAGAAGCAGGAATATCCAGAAGTGCCTTCGACAGCCCCTTCCCGACATCCAAGCGGGCGCCTCCTACTAACTCGCAAAATGCCTCTAAAAGGGCTGAGCGGATTGATGAGTCCCCGCCGATCAGCCATACCAGCCGGTAATGTGCCGAGTCTGCGGTATCCAGCAGCGACGTTAGCTCTCTGACGTGGTCCTTAAAATCTGTTGGAAGTAAAGCCGCGATGCGTTGGAATCTATTGGGATGACTCGCTCTAAACAAGCCCTAACCAACCTTTGAATCCCCCTTCTCCCTTGACCAAAAACGGACACTTTGCCTCATCCCGCACCTTGCCCGTGAAGAGATTTTGGGAGCCGGAGAATCCAGAGTTCAGTCATGAACAGGGAGGCCTAGACGAAAATTCAGGAGAGGGAAAACCAATCCTGAGCAACGTCTTCCGGAAGCGGTCTCTTGTAGTTTGTCCGAATAATTCCAGGGCTGTTGCCGGCCAGTTCCGCCACCCAGTCACGCGAGACCCCCAAGGCCAAGAGCGAGCTGATCCAAGTGTGGCGGAGGCCGTCTTGCGGCCAGCGAGAGATCAGCCCGGCTTCCCGCAGCTCAGGACTGACAAGCCTTTGGCATTTCCGGAAAGTCACAGGGCCGGTTTCCTTCCGGTGAGGCTCGATCCAATTGCAAAGCGTCGTCCACATCGTTTCGGCCAACTCCTTGGATAGCCCAGAGCTTGGTTTCTCGGTGAAGGTGATATAGCGGGGTTCGGAAAGCTTCCCGGCAACCTCGGTTCGGATTCGGATATGGCGCTGCTTGAAATCAATATCCTCCCACTGTAGCCCCTCGCGCTCGCCGACGATGCCTTCAATCTCACTGGGTCGCATCCCGGCGAAAGCCCCAAGAGCCAGGAACACGATCTTTTCGCCCACATCTGCCTTTGGTGAGTTTTGATACCATTCCAGACAAGCCTTCAGGTCCTTGGGCGACCAGACGACCGGCTCGGCCCGTGGGACCTTGAGGGACGGGACGTCACGGGCAGGATTGTGCCCTTTCGGAACGAATCCCCAAACCCGGGCCCGAGAGAAGAGGTGGCGAAGGTGGGCGTGGATGTTGTTCCGATAGCGATTGGAGCCTTTGAGCTTGGTATCGCGCCAATGCTCGATGTCTCGCTCGGTTAACGAATCAAGATAGCGCTCTCCGAGAGTCTCACGGATAATCCCGGCTTTGCTGGTGGCGTCGTCACGAGTCCGTACGCTCCCTCGATCTCGATATTCGTCGATGTAGCGGTCACAGCACTCTGCGACAGTTGCTCGCTTGAACTTATCCTGATTTTCCAGAGCCTCTTCCAGGATTCTTCGGGGATCGGCCAATTTTCGACAAAGCTCCAAAAGCTCATATTCCTCATCGGAAGCCCGATGGACGCGACCCACCTCCCCCCGCTTCAACTGGGCCTTGATTTCCCGGGCCAGTTTCTCAGCTTCCTTTTTGGTTTTACGATCCTTGACCTGCCGGGGCATTCCCGGAGGGCT
>CALFSW010000287.1 GCA_937916505.1 uncultured Verrucomicrobiales bacterium
GATGGGCGTCCAAAGAAGCTTGTCATAATCGGGCGTATAGGGTGGAAAGCGCTGTGCAGGCCGCCTTCCAAGAGGGCGGGTTTCGGAGTTGTGCGCGAAGCCAGCGAATAAACTTCACTCCTCTCTGCGTGGCTCTCAGAAGCCAACTCGCAAGTTCATTTGCAAAGCGGCGAGTCGCCCCACTTTGCTCTTCTTTTGCCCGTCGCTGTTTCCGCCTTTTTTGCTCTTCAAGGTCTTCAATTCCCTCTTCTTTTTTGAGCCTTTCGCTTAGTAAAAGCATTAAGTTGTGAGCCAACGCAATGAAGTGACCTTGCATTGATTTGGCATTGGCAGAGGTCGCCCACGCCTTCTTCTGGTTGAGACGGTTTTTGACCTCATCGAAGACCTTTTCAATATCCCAGCGCATCCGATAGAGATGAGCAAGGAGACCCGGCGCGAGAGTCATTTCATTGGTGATGAAACGATGATTCTTTCCGATCGCGGGATCTCGAAATTCGATGACCCGCACGAGGTAACCACTGTTGGTGCTGGAGCCGACCTGGCGATCAGCAACGATGCCTTCATTGATGGCTGCGCTCCGGTCCCATTGACGATCGCCACAACGGATTTTTTCCACCTCCTTATCCCGGCATAAAAAATAGATCCCGTGTCCCTGTTTCAGCTTCTGCCAGTATCCAAAATCAATGGCGGCGCTGTCCCAAACCATCAGAAGCTTTCGCCCCTTCGCAATCCCCTTGCGTAACCCCTCCGCTCCCGCCCGTTTTAATCCGCGCATGTCATGTTCCTTACGCCGGTTCTCTTGATCGGCGGTGATGAGGTGACGCATCAAATGAGTGCGCAGATCGAGAGTGTAGAGATGGCCCACAGGGTATTTCCTGGAGACTGTGGTGCCGTCATCTTTGAGCGATGAAAACCGGACGGGATCGTGACTGGCGGCCGAATGCCAGTGCCCATCGCCTGCTCTCACATCGAAGCCATTGAGTTCCTTAAAACCCGAAAGGGCGTCATTGAGCGAGCGGGTTTTTTTCTTCAATGACACGGTCGTTAAGATCGTCACAGAGGTTCAGACGTCGCTTGCTTTTGAGGGTTTCAAAAAAGTGGGTATAGCTTGGGCTGCGCTGTCCTTGGCTCACAAGATTTTGTAAGAACCCGCGACCACTTTCTGGAGCTTCGATGACTCGGCTGACTCCAAGTTCAATCCACCGCTCGTCGGAAAGAGTAGGGCATTGACGGAGATGGGGACACTCTGGAAGGAGCGTTTGGATCGGATCAAAAAAGCGGGACGAGACAGAATCAGATTGATGGGTCATACATTTTTTTTCGGGGCCTACCAAACAGCCTTTCATGAAATCTCAATTAATTTGAGACACGATTTCTTGCCGATTTTGAAGTTCGTCGACCCGCGCAGCAGCCCCTTCTGAAAGCGAGCGAGAGAGCCAGCAAACCCACAAGGAGGTCCTAAATCACCCGCAATCTTTGGACGCCCATC
>CALFSW010000288.1 GCA_937916505.1 uncultured Verrucomicrobiales bacterium
CGAGCGCGATTCCGGGACCCATTTGGGAGTTTTTTGCAGGAAGGAGAGGCTGTCGCTCAAAGTCATTGAAGTATCCCTCTTGTGCCCTCGCCCCCAGCAATTTGTCCGAAGGAACAAACCAGGTCTTTTCAGTGCTCCCGGGTTCAATCGATGCAAACACTTCCGGCGCAGTGATGGTGTATCGATTGCCGGCTTTTAGGCCCTTCAAAATTTGTCTCCCGGCCCCCGGCCAGTCAATGATCACGCGCTCGACCTCTTTGGCCTCGCCCAGCCCAAAATGGAGAAGAGTGTCATTGCTCGACATGAAACCGCGCGATGCCGTCAAAGTGCGCATCTGAATTCTCGGTTCGCTCCTGGTCTCCACTCGAACGGTCGCTCCGAGAGCCCGGGGATTCTTGGCCATCCCCCGCAAGCGCAGAGTCATGCGACCTCCTCCCACACTCCCGTTTCGATAGACCCCGGGAGCCCCCCCAAAATTGTTGACGATGAGATCGAGATCACCATCACCATCCAAATCACCCAAGGCTGCTCCGTAGCTGACGGCTTTTTCATCAAGCCCCCATTTTTCACCCACATTACTGAACTTCAATTCACCGTCATTTCGAAAGGCCCAGTTCTTCAGGGCGAGAGGTTGCTTGTCATTCCAGAAGGCCTGTCCGGCGGCCCTTCCTTTACTGAGGATGAGCGCTTCTTCTTGATTTCGCAGGTCGCTATTGAACCAATCGCGGCTCATTCCGGTTGTGATGAAAGCATCTTCCCGTCCGTCACAATCGAGATCGCCGAACTTAATCGACCACGTCCAGTCGGTGGCAGCCATTCCGGTCAGAAAAGCGACCTCGTTGAAGCGTCCGGTGCCGGTGTTGAGATAGACCGCATTCCGCATGTATTGCGCGGGCGTCGGCCAGTTCAAAAACCACGAATCGCTGTCCTTTCCGGTCATGTTGCCCATCGACATCTTCTCCTTGTAGTGATCGCTTCCCGCCATATCGGAGGCCATGTAATCGAAGAGTCCGTCGTTGTTGATGTCCGCCACGTCCGATCCCATCGAGAACCAAGGAGTGTGTGGAAAGGCCCACGCTGCGACATCTTTAAAGGTCCCGTCTCCCTGGTTCCGATAGAGGTGATCAGCGCCATAGAAGTCATTGGCGACATACAGATCGGGATATCCGTCGGCATCGTAGTCCCACCACGTTGCGGAAAGTCCGAATTCCGATTCGCGCACGCCGGCCTCTTTGCCGACCTCTTTGAAAGTTCCTCCGTCATTACGATAGAGCCTGTCAAACTGCCCGGAGGAAATCTGTTTGTAGCCATTGGGTGTTTTGATGATGCCGGCATATTCCTGCATCATTTCCGGCTTAATCACCGGCTCACCATCGGGGCCCCGGACCAGACCGAACTTCACATCGTGCAATTCCTCGCCCGGTGGAATGCGATTGGTCAAGAGGTAGCCGTCCAAATCCCCGTCGAGATCGTAGTCACAAAAAGCCATCATCAAACTGGCTCCTTTAAAATCCAGGCCGACCTCTTTTGCTTGATCAACGAATCCTTTGCCTCCCTGATTCATGAAGAGGCGGTTCGGTCCATCGAAGGCACACAAATACAAGTCCAACCAACCATCGCCATCGAGATCGGCCCACGTGCAACCCGCTCCCCACAGTCCCGGCGAATCGATTCCCATTTCTTCGGTGACATCTTCAAATTTGAAGTCTCCCAGATTTCGGTAAAGGCGTCCGCCGTCCGTCATTCGGGAGAGGAAGACATCGGCATCTCCATCGTTGTCGAAATCTCCCAGGCAAACCCCGCCGCCGGTGAATGAGCCGCTGATCTCCGCGGCCCACTTTGCAGGGGGCTTCCACTCGCGCACAAAATCGATCCCGGTTCGTTTCGCATCAAGCTGATCGAACATTTTGTCACCTTCGTGTGGCTTGGGGGTTTCAAGTTTCTGAGAATCAAAGCCCAGTGAGGGCAATGATAGAGCCAGGAAATAAAGGCAAAATGGGAGTTTCATCTGATTGATCTGCAAAAATGCTACTTGATGTGTGGGACGGCAGACAAGAGGCTAATATAATCCTCATGACATTTCGACCCTTCCTCTTTCTGGTCTGTGTGGCCAACTTTTTCGTAGGTGCGGTCCAAGCCGATTTGGTCGCCCACTGGCCGCTGGACGGGAATGCCGACGACATCCTTGGCAACCATCACGGTTCGGCCTCGGCGGTTGTTTTTGGGGCCGAGGGAGCTGCTGCCCACACTGGCACGGCCGCTGAATTCAACGGTTCCAATGCCACCATCACCGTCCCGCATGACTCTGCTCTAAACCCTGCCAGCTTCACCCTCTCGGTTTGGGCCAACGCGGACAGCACCGGCGGATTTGCTTCGCCAGTCACCAGCCGTGATGACGTCCCGACCAGTGTCCACGGTTACGTCATTTACAATGACAGCGGCGGAAACTGGAATTTTTGGACAGGAACAGGTGGGGGAGCGGGAGCCTGGAACACGATGTCCGGAGGTCCGGTTCAAACGGGTTCATGGACCCACCTGGCCATTAGCTACAATGCGGCCACCCAAACCAAGAGGCTTTATGTCAATGGCGCCCTTGCGGCCTCCAACTCAGCCGCAAATCTCTACAGCCCCAACGGTCCGCAAACCGAAAATCTCCACATTGGTTCGGGATCGGACAACGGAGCCTCATTTTACTTTGATGGACTCATCGATGATGTCGCCTTGTGGGACGAAGTTCTGACTTTATCCGGGATTCAGGATGTCATGAACCATGGCGTTCCCGGCGGTCCTCCGCTTGTGACTTCCTTCACCGCCAGTCCTCCGTTTATCGATTCCGGCCAAAGTGTCACGCTGGCCTGGGAAACAACGAATGCCACCACGGTGAACATTACTCCGGGTGTCGGCAATGTCCCCGCGGCCGCAGGGAGCGTGACAGTTTCTCCCACCGAAACGACGACCTACACGCTCACCGCTACCGGTGATTCCCCAACACCAACGACAGCTCAAATCACGGTTGGAGTTGATGTCGAGTCTCTAGCTCCCGTCATTAATGAGTTCGTCGCTGACAATGAAACCGGCCTCGCTGATCCGGACGGCGACTTTTCTGACTGGATCGAAATCTACAATCCCAACCCTTTCACGATCGACTTGGGAGGATGGCATCTCACCGACGACGCACTCGATCTTCAGAAACACGCAATTCCGCCACAGCAAATCCCGGCGAATGGATTTGTCATTCTGTTCGCTTCCAACAAGCCCGGAGCGGTTGAATTTCAGCTCGCGAAAAGCGGGGGCTATCTGGCACTCAGCGATCCCGAGGGAGTTGTCGTGCAGGAATTTTCGCCGTTGTATCCCGCTCAGTTTGACGATGTCTCCTATGGCAAAAGCAACGATGGCAGGACGACTTATCTCATCCCAACTCCCGGAGTCTCAAACGGGCCGCCACGCAGCGAGATTGGTCCGGCAATTGAAGACCTCACTGAGAATCCACCCCAACCCGGCGAAAACGAAAATCTCCCAATCAGCGCAGTCATCACCCCGCGCATTGGTGCCGTCAGCAGCGCAACTCTTCATTATCGAATTGGCTTTGAGGGTGAGCAATCCGTTTCGATGACCGCCGGCGCTGACAATCTTTATTCCGCCACCATTCCTGCTTCGGCTTATGACTCGAATGAAATGGTCCGCTGGTATGTCACGGCGGTCACTTCCTTGGGGGAATCCTCCCGCGAGCCTTCCTATTCCGATCCCACCGAGTCCCCGCAATACTTTGGCACGGTTGTCACCGATCCCACCCTCTCGGTTGATCAACCGGTGATGAGCTGGTTTGTCCGGAATTCAGGGGCCGCCGACACTCGTGGAGGCACGCGTGGCTCACTCTTTTTTGAGGGCCAGTTTTACGACAATATCTTCTGCCGAATCCGGGGGCAAAGCACCGCGAACTGGCCGAAGCACAAATACAAATTCGACTTCTATCGCGGCGGTCATTTTAAGTGGAATCCAGACTCTCCCAGGGTGGAGGAAATCAACGTAAATTCGCACTACCGTGATTCCTACGTTCGCGAAAATTCCATCTTCGCTTTCCTCAATGAAGCCGGGGCCCTCGCGCCGGAAACCCGTTACCTGTGGATTCAGCGCAATGGCAGCGACCTGGGTCTCTTCACCTTCGTTGAACAAGTCGATGAAGATTTCCTGACCCGACGAGGGATCGACGCCACGGGCTCCATGTACAAGGGCATCAACGTGCCGGCAACTCTCTCGACCACCGTCAATTCCAGCCTCTATCGGAAGGTCCTGAGGAAGACGGAGCCCTACACCGATCTCAGCCAACTCACCACCGGCATCAATATCGCCAATCCCGGTCGATTCGACTACGTCGCCGATGAGGTCAACCTCCCCAATTACATCAATGTCATGGCCGCGATGTGTGTTCCCTTTAATCACGACCAACTCACCAAGAATTACTACATGTATCACGATTTCGATCGCGAGGAATGGTTTCGGATCGCCTGGGATGGAGATCAAGGTCTGCCGACTGGATCTAAAAACACTCAGGAAAATTGGACCAGTCCTCTCTATGGTGACGCCATGCATACCCAGGAATTGCAGGGCGGAAATCCCAACCCGAACTGGCAGAACCACCTTCATGCTGCCATCCTCGATAATCCGGTCACCCGGCAAATGTACATGCGGCGAGTGCGCACGCTCATGGACGAATACCTGGTCATTCCAGAAGCGGGGCCATCGACGACCATTCTCGTCGAAGGTGCGACCGCAAGCTATCTGGTGCCGGTCGATGCCTCGCTCGAATCAACCTGGTTCACTCCCGAATTCGATGATGCCGCCTGGGCCAGCGGATCCGCAGGATTCGGATATGAAAACAATCTTGCCGATTATGACACTCTTATCGAAACGCGGGTCAAGCCAACTGAATCCGTTGCCGAAGCGACCTCGATCTACCAGCGGTATCATTTCAACGTAGTCAATCCCGCCGCATTTCAAGACCTTGTCCTGCGCATGCGTTATGAAGATGGCTTTGTGGCCTATCTCAATGGAAACGAAGTGGCCCGATCCAACATTGCCGGCACGGTCAGTTACAATTCCACCGCCAGCTCCAACCCGGATTCTCAAGCGGTGAATTTTGAAAACTTCCCTTTGAGCGGAGCAAGCCTGATCGCCGGAGCCAACGTTCTCGCCATCCAGATCATCAACCAATCGGTCCGCAGCAGCGATCTCCTCTGCGAGCCCTGGTTGGTCGACCAACCAGGTACAAATGGCGGGTATTTTGAAAACCTCCTCGCCGGGTTCCGGAGCACCATCGAGAACGATGTCGTCTTAGACCAATCCCTCTGGTCGGGAGCCGGCATCACCAACTTTAACAACGGCTACAATGGCGTTCTCAATACCTCCCTCCCCAATCGTCGCACCGCACTGTTCACGACCTACGGCCCCGGCGGCTCCGGCTTGATCCCCGAATCCCAGCCTTCGGACGCGGTGGTGGATTTTGGCCAGATCAATGCGAATCCGGTCTCCGGAAATCAGGATGAAGAGTTTATCGAGATCACAAACGCCAACGACTACGCCGTCGATCTGTCAGATTGGACCATGAGCGGCGGGATTGATTTCATCCTTCCCCCGGGTTCCGTGGTGCCCGGCAACGGGAGCCTCTTCCTCTCGCCCAATGTGCGCGATTTCCGATTGCGCGGAGTCAGCCCGACCGGGGGGGAGGGGAATATTGTCATTGGAAATTTCGACGGCCATCTTTCAAATTTCTCGGAATCCCTCACCTTGATGGATTCAAATGGAGCGACCATCGCACAAACCACGACTCCAGACCAACCCAGCGATGCCCAGCGATTTCTCGTGGTCAGCGAAATCATGTATCATCCCGCTGACGGAGCGGGGGCTGAGTTCATTGAGCTTCTCAATACCAGCGACAGGGTGACCTTGGATCTGGAAGGAATCGCATTCACTGACGGCATTAATTTTGAATTTCAAGCTGGCACGGTCCTAGCTCCCCGGACCCGCATCGTGATCAGTGCCGCCGACTTCACAAATGGCACCGCCCTCAGCAACGGGGGTGAGACTCTCAAGCTGGAAGATGCGGCCAGCGGAACGATCAAGGAATTCAGTTATGATGATCAATCGCCCTGGCCCACAAGCACTGATGGAGGGGGGCCAAGCCTCGTGTTGATCAACCCTCACACCAATCCGGAACCCGGGATCGCGGCCAATTGGAGGCCCAGCACCTTCCCCGGAGGAAATCCCGGGACCAATGATGCCCTCACCTTCGCGGGGAATCCCAATGGAGACGCCAATGGCAACGGAGTCCCGGATCTCATCGATCATGTCCTCGGGGAAGGGGGGGCTGCGAAAATGACCCCGGAGACTTTCCGTTATCGACGTAAACTTGGCACCGACGATGTCTCCGTTCTGATCGAAGCTTCCTCCGACCTCTCGACATGGACTTCTGCCAATTCACTCCTTCAAAACCGCAGGGCGACCTACACAGGTGACGGATTCGAGTTGGTCGGGTTCGACATCTCACCGTCTGCTCCCGTCGCTCGATGGTTCCTGCGGGTCCGCGCGGAATTAATTTCACCTTAGAGATTGTTCTGCTCACTTATTGTTGATATAAACCTCATTAATACAAAATCGATTCAAACTATTTACTGACATGAAATATCTGAACACCTTCCTGCTCGCTTGCTTCGCGGCTTGTAGTAGCCACGCCGATCTTGTCGCACACTGGCCACTCGATGCCGATGCCAACGACGCCACGGGCAATGGCTACAATGGGTCCGTCGTGAGCGGCACCGTCAACTTCGGGCAAACCGGAGCCAATGCCAGCACGGGAGCGGCGGCCGCTTTCCCCGACAATGGCCATATTGATATTCCCTTTGATGCCGCCCTCAACTCGGAGAGTTTTACGGTGGCACTCTGGGCGAATGCCGCAAGCACCGATGGCTTTGCCTCACCGGTCACGAGTCGTGATGACGTGAGCGGAGGTGTCTCAACCCACGGCTTCATTCTTTATAACAATAACAATGGGTCATGGGATTTTTGGACCGGAGATGGAGACCCGGGTTGGGACGGTATGGCAGGTGACGCCGTTACCCCTAATACCTGGACGCACCTTGCCATCACCTACGACGCGGGCACTGACACGAAAACTCTTTGGATCAACGGTGTCGCCTCGATTACGGACACCATCCCTCAATCAGGAGCGACCCAATATTCTCCAAACGGAACGGTCGAAATGGAAGCCCTCCATATCGGTTCCGGCGCTGATTCCGGTGAGAGTTTTTACTTTGATGGACTCATCGATGATGTCGGTCTTTGGAATGAGGCTCTGGACGGAGCAACCATCCAGAGTGTCATGATGAATGGCATTGCCAGTGGTCTTCCCGATCCGGCCCTCGTCGTTGCCAATCCTCTCGATCTCGTCCTTGATGGAACTGTTCAACAGTTCGAGATTCCCGTGAACAATGGTGGCCAGACCCAGGATCTCACCGTTTCCGCCGCGAACTTTGACGGCGACCCTAATTTTTCGGTCGTGACCCTCCCTGGATCGATTGCTCCGAATGGTTCGGGAAATATCACCATTTCTTTCGACCCCGCCGGTGCCAACGGTGCTTTCGAGGCCATTCTCGAGATCACGAGCGACGATTCACTCACCCCAACGCGTACGATTGTCGTCCGGGGCTCCATCCATGACCCTCTTCTCGTCAGTGACGAGACGGTGGATCTGGACACCGGGACATCAGGATCGTTCATCGTGACCAACAATGGTGCGACCCGCCCGCTTAATATTTCGCAATACAATCTGAACGGACCCAATGCCGATAAATTTACCACTGATGGATCTCCCGGGGCCATTGCGGTGGGTGGAAACGAGACGGTTAACATTCAGTTTAATGCCGGTGGCGAGGAAGGAAGCTTCACTGCGACATTAGAGATCGTCAGCGACGACCCCTTGCTTCCCTCGACCACAGTCACGCTCTTGGCCAACGTGCCTTTTGCCAAACCTCTTATTGCGTGGTGGCCACTTGATGTCGACGGAACCGATGCCAGTGGCAATGGTTTCGATGGAGTGGTTGAAGGATCTCCAATTGCCGGCCCTGGTGCCAATGGTGCCACCGGCGGATCGCTTGAATTCGATGGTTTCTCGACTCGGATCGACGTCCCTTTTGACTCCGCGTTGAACCCTCAAGACTTCACCGTCACTCTCTGGGCAAATGCTGCTTCTACGGACGGTTTCGCCTCGCCCATCACCAGCCGCGATGACGTTGCTGCCACAAGTGTCCATGGATACGTGCTTTACAATAACAGCGATGGGAACTGGGACTTTTGGACCGGAGGAGCCGGCCCCTCGGGTTCCTGGAATCGTGTCATCGGAAGCCCGGTCACCACGGATACCTGGACCCACCTCGCCATCAGCTACGATTCTGCCACGATGACGAAGTCACTCTACATCAACGGTGTTTTGGACAACTCACTCGTAGCAGGAGGCCTTTATTCACCGAATGGCACTGTCGAGATGGAAAACCTCCACATTGGTGCCGGACAGGATGATGGCTTAAACTTCTGGTATACCGGGAAAATTGACGACATCGGCCTCTTCCGGGTTGCCTTATCATCAGAAGAAATTAACACGATCATGACGAGTGGCGTCGGAGGCTTTACTGGGGCCGCACGGGCTCTTGAGATCACTGACATCGATCTCGGCCCTAATCCGGACGAAGTGACCATCACCTTTAACTCCGTAAGCGGTGCCTCCTACATCATCGAGCGTTCCACCGATTTGACTGCTGAAGCATGGGAGGAACTGACCGACAGCCACGCCAGCGAAGGCGAAGTCACCACCTTCACTGATTTTTCGGTTCCCGCCAATAGCCCCAAACTCTTCTATCGCGTCATCCGGCCTTGAAAACCAGCTTGACGAACTCTCCAGCAGCAATTTATAACTCCTCCTCATCTCAAATTCTCAAATTAGCAGTCTCTTATGAAAAAAACGTTCATTCTCTCTTCTTTATCAACCCTCGCGCTCTCTGGGTTTGCTTCGGCAAGCTTGGTTGCCTGGTATCCTCTCGATACCGACGGCTCGGATGCCAGCGGCAACGGTCATAACGGTTCCGTCGTCGGAGGAACAGTCAACTTCGGCCAGGCTGGCGCAAACGGTGCCACCGGCTCCTCGGCGGCCTTTCCTGACAACGGCCATATCGACGTCCCCTTCTCCTCCGCACTCAACCCCGGCAGCTTCACCGTCACTCTCTGGGCGA
>CALFSW010000289.1 GCA_937916505.1 uncultured Verrucomicrobiales bacterium
TTCTTTTCGGAAGGTGCCCCGGCTTCATAGAAATCCCGGTCGCGCGACGGTTGGGGGAGATTGGAAGTCACCTTCGAGCGGCGTGACTCGCTCCTTGAATTCTGGTGGAAAAAAGGGGGGTTCTCGCTGAAAGCCAAATCGACGAGGCTGAAAATGGCGAGGATTGAGGAGGAGATGATGGCTGTTCTGATCGGTGGCTTCATGGTGAGCGAAAGTAGTTTCTTTGTTCGGTTACAACTTTTTGGATCGTCAACATCGAGAGGAAATCCAAATACGGCCTGACATGGATCAAGGTGATCCTGGCGTTCCGTTTTGATATCGACTTCAATCTCGTAAGCGGATGTTTTGACCAAAACGGGTCATGCTAATTTGAGAAAATTCAGTTTTTGATCAAATCGCTGTGAGCGTAGAGCGAATGGGGCGAGCACAAGATCTTCGCTCGTAGCAGAACCACGGCCTCCCTTGCTGAGTTCGCTACACGCCTTACCCGTTGAGATTCAACCGTTCGATCCAAGGCGGCACGGGAAGGGGATACCGCTACGAACTCCTTTACCGGGTTCCAGTCAGAGCGGGCCCGATCATTCCCGGATTAACTATGGATGCCCCTCACTCGACAGAGCTTCTTCGTGATTCGGGTGCATCACTTCTGGCTGTTCTTTGCGTCGGCTTTGGCGGCTTGCTGGAACTCGGTCAGTTTCTTGTTCCACTCGGCGGCCTGGACGGGTTTGCCCCAGGCCTCGTAGAGCTGCACCAACCGTTCAAGGGATTCCGTGACGCGGCGCGGAGCGTTGAGAATGGGAGGCATGCTGGCCTGACGCTGAACGAGGCCTTCGTAGCCTTGCTGCAGGAGCGGTTCGGCTTCGGCGTATTTCGCCTGGCCGGCGAGACTGCCGCCGAGGAGGCTGATCAGATAGAAGCGGTATCCGGCGTCGGGATAAAGTTTGTCGGCACGTCGCGAGCATTCGCGCAAGAGCGCTTCCGCCTCGCTCCATTGCCCCTGCGCCAGCCGGACTGAACCCAGTCGGGCCATGACATGAAAATACACCATGGGGTTGGCGTTTGGCTTCCGGCGCATCGCTTCCATCGTCAACGTGCAAATCGTATCGGCTTTCGCGAGGTCGCCTTGTTCGAGGTAAACCCATCCCAGAAAGCCGAGCTGCAGGGGGAGAAACGGACTGTTCTCCACCGGAAGTTGGCGCGAGGTCTGGAGCACCAGATCAGTCAGCCGTCGAGCTTCGTCCAACCGGCTTTGTTGTACATGGATCGTCGCCAGGATGACCATGGCGTTGAGCGTCTTGGAATTTTTCCCGCCCAAGATTTCACGGCGCAGTTCGACGGCCTGCCGGGCCAGCGCTTCGCCCTTCTCGAGCTGGTTCAAGTTTAAACAAAAGCAGGAAAGCAGAGCGCTCAAACCCGCGATGTCAGGATGCTTTTCATCGAGCACGCGCCGGGCGCGATCGAGAGCTTCCTCCACCAATGGCATCCCTTTTTCATCCTGTTGGTTTACGACGTAGCCACAACCGATACCGTAAATAAGGCGGAGGGTAGCGGGATCGTCTCGCCCGAGAACGTCACGGTTATTCGCCAGTGCTTCGAGAAACAATCCCTCGACGTCGGGCCAAGGTACTTCTGCCAGGTAGAGCAGGGTGAAGGCGCGCGCCTGCATGAATTGGAGCGTGAGCGGGTGCTTGTCTCCCAGAACGCGACGGCTCGCTTCGAGTCCCTGGCGGGTCAACGGCTCGGCTTTTGCCATGTCGCTGCCCCACCAGTGAGACATGGACAGACCGTGGAGGGATCGCAGCGTTTCCAGGTCGTTTTCACCGAGATGCTGGCGTTGTAGCAGCAAGGCAACCTCATAGTGCTGGACGGCTTTGGCATAGTCGCCGAGTTCCGTATAGACGGAGCCGAGGGTCTGGCGGATGGGAGCTTCGACCAGCGGCGCAAGTCCGGTCGCTTGGTCGAGCCGGCCGGCGATCCGGTCGAACAAGGTGCGGACGGTGAGTTCGCGGTCGGGCTGGAAACCGGGGCTGGCCTGACTCAAAACTTCGTCTTGGATGAAGTGAAGCGCGGCCTGGGCGTTGGCTTTTTCGACGAGCGCTTGAGCTTCAGCGCGCTTCGCCCGCACTGCTTGCCACGCGCTGAGGACGACGCCCAACAACAATGCGGCGGCCACCGCGGCACCGGTGGTGAAGACCAGTTTGTTCCGGCGAAATGACTTTTGAAATCGATACGCCGTGGTGGGCGGACACGCTGTAACAGGTTCGTCATTGAGATGACGCTTGAGATCCGCCGCCAGTCCATTGGCAGTGTCGTAACGCCGCGAACGATCCTTCTCCAGGCACTTCATGACAATCCAGTCCAGGTCCGACGGAATCGGTGGTAGTGATCGCCGTGAGGAGGCTCCCACTTTCTCCCTTTCGTCGTCGTTTGATTGGAGCCTCGTAACCTTGGCTGCTTCCAGTGTTTCGCTAAACTTTGTGCTCGGTCGCACCGGCTCGCGTTCGCGGATAATCTTCCGCATTTCATCCAAGCCCGAGTTCATCAACTCCGAAGAGTCAAACGGCGTGGAACTGGTTAGGAGTTCGTAGAGCAACACGCCCAGGCTGTAGATGTCTGATCGGGTATCGATATCGAGTCCGCTCATTTCAGCCTGTTCAGGCGACATGTAAGCAGGCGTCCCGACGAACTGATTGTAGGGGGTGTAGATGGTCTTTTGGGTCAGTTCCTGCTGGGTCGCCTTGGCAATTCCGAAGTCAATCACCTTGGGAACGGGCACGCCGTCGTGTAGCGTCACCATGATGTTCGAGGGCTTGATATCCCGGTGAATAATCCCCTTCTGATGTGCGTGTTGAATTGCCTGACACGCCTTAATGAACAAGTCGAGACTGTCCTTGATGCCCAGCTTCTCCCTATCACAGTAACGTGTGATAGAGATGCCTTTTACCAGTTCCATGACGAAGTAGGGTCGCCCGATTTCGGTCGCTCCCGCGTCGAACACTTTGGCAATGTTCGGATGGTCCATCAAAGCGAGCGTCTGTCGCTCAGCTTCGAATCTAGCGACGACCTGTTGGGTATCCATGCCCAGCTTGATGATCTTGAGCGCCACCTTCCGCACCACCGGCTCGCCCTGCTGTGCCAGCCACACTGTCCCCATTCCACCCGCACCGAGCTCCTCCAGCAGCTTGTAGTTTTCGATCTGATCCCCCGCGCGTTCTCCGGCAGGTGCACCCCTGCCGCCGAGCGTGCCTAAAATCGCTGCTGGCTCTTCATGCGCCTCCACGAGCTTCCCGACTTTTTCTCGAAGCATCGCATCCCCTTCGCAGGACTCATCCAGATAGGCCTCTCGCGCGGATCCAACCTCGATCTCCAGCGCCTGGATAAAGATCTCCTCTTCTCGGTGTTGTTGTTCCTTCATAGCAAGCCCGGTGTCGATGTCTTCAGTTTAGAAGCGCAATTTCTTCGCCGAACGGGTCACGGGCTGTCCGTTTTTGTTTCCCCATCCTTCAGTTCCCTGCTCAGCCAGGCCTTCGCGAAGGTCCAGCGGCGCTTGATAGTGGATTCGGACGCGTCAAGGGCCAAGGCGATATCGGATACCGTCAACCCGCCGAACAACCGCAGCTTGGCGACCTCCGCCTTCTCCGGATCCTCGCTGGTTAACCTGTCCAGTGCGTCGTTCAAATCGATCATCTCATCTGCTCGCACACTCCGCGGAGCCTCGAAATCACCAAAAGTAACTTCGAGCCACTCCCCACCCCGGCGAGCGGCCAACTTCCGTCGAGCATGGTCGATGAGGATGCGCCGCATGGCCTCAGCCGCCGCGGCGTAAAAGTGTCGTCGTCCGTTCCATTCCAGGGAGCCACCTTCAGCCCCAACCAGCTTGATCCACACTTCATGCACCAGCGCGGTCGCCTGCAGGGTATGCCCCGCCCGCTCGCTCGCCATCTTCGCGGCCGCCAGTTGCCGCAATTCCCCGTAGACCAGGGGCAGAAGCTCGGAGGCAGAGTCGGACTCTCCATTTTCCAGCGAATCCAAGATACGCGTGACATCCGACATATCACATCTTTACCAAAGATAAGTGAGGATGGGAAGAGTCGAAGTTTCTTTTCGCGGCTCACTTTTTCTAGTTTGGGAAACGTATACCAAAGCAAGAGAAATAAAAATACCGAGCATCACATGACATGATAAAAAGGGAATCGGGTGTTCGAGCCAGTTAATGAATTCTAATCCTTCGATCTGAAATATCGAATGCCATTTTGAAAGTCCCGTCCTTCTGCTTCCCGTATTCAGCCTGGCCATCCAGGGGGCAGAGGAAATCCCAAAGGAATCTGGCGAGTCAAGAGGGTTGGTCGCAAAAACCGATTCATCAAAGTTTCATCCACACCACCTAAATTCATCCAATGAGCACTCAATTATTGTTAGTATCCTGTTTCATCTTCACGCCACTCATCCATGCGGAACCACTTCACTCATCTGAATTTGACGCGCAGTGGATCAATGAAGAATCCAAGATGTGGCCCTTTGAAAGATATGGGAAGATTTTCA
>CALFSW010000290.1 GCA_937916505.1 uncultured Verrucomicrobiales bacterium
TTTGTGAAGAGTCATGGTGAAATGTTTCGGGATTTAGAAAGGGTCGTCGAGTGTTAATGATTGGTTTGATCCGGAGGGGAGGCATGCTGCCTCCATGAAACGAACATTTACAGTCTGTATTTCGGCATTGATGGGAGCGGGTGTGTTGGGGGCGAAGCCGATGAAGGTCTATATCTTGTCGGGGCAGTCGAATATGGAAGGGCACGCGAAGATTTCCTCGTTCGATCATATCGGGATGGATCCGAAGACGGCTCCGATTTTGAAGGAGATGCGGAATGCGGATGGGAGCTCGAAGGTCTTGGACGATGTTTGGATGACTTATCGAACGGGGAAGGAAGAAGAGGCCCCGGGAGTGGGGCCGCTGACAGCGGGTTTTGGTTCCCGGAAGAACCCCGCCGAGCCGGGGGAAAAGATCGGGCCGGAGTTCACCTTTGGGATTTATACGAGGAAGTTGGTGAATGAGCCGGTTTTAATCATCAAGACGGCGTGGGGCGGGAAGTCGATCAACACTGATTTCAGGTCACCGGGTGCGGGGGCTTATGAGTTCAATGAAAAGCAACTCGAGACTTTTAAAAAGCAGGGGAAAGACCTTGCTGAAATGAAGGCGGAGAAGGCGAAAGCAACGGGGAGGTATTATCGCATGATGATGGATCACGTGAAAGCGGTTTTGGCCGATCCGGGGAAAGTTCATCCGGGTTATGATGCCAAGGAAGGTTATGAACTGGCCGGGTTTGTTTGGTTCCAGGGATGGAATGATATGGTGGATAGCGGGACTTACCCCGAGCGGGGGAAGCCGGGTGGTTATGACAAATACAGCGAAGTCTTGGCGCACTTCATCCGGGACGTGCGCAAGGATCTGAAATCTGCGAAGTTACCCTTTGTGATCGGGGTGATGGGTGCGGGAGGGCCCACTGAGAAATATGGCAAGAACCAGCAGCGCTACAAATCGACCCACGAGGGTTTCCGAAATGCGATGGCGGCCCCGGCTTCCATGCCGGAGTTTAAAGTCAACGTGACGGCGGTATTAACGGAGAATTATTGGGATCCGGAACTTGATGAGGTCGCCGCAAAGCGTTCCAAGGTGCAGGCCAAGGAGAAGGAGTTGCGGAAAAGTGATCTCTCGAAAAAGGAGCAGGCGAAGGCGATTGAGAAGCTTCGTGCGGAGGCCTTCACGGCCCGTGAGCTGGAACTCTTAAAGGGAATCACGAATGCGGATTACCACTACAAGGGATCCGGGAAGATCATGGCGCAGATCGGGAAGGCCTTTGCCGAGGCGGTCTACGAGCTGAACAAGAAGTAGGGCGCTTACTTGAGCTCCTTGATCCGTAGGTTACGGAAGCGGTAGGTTTGGCCCTTTTCTCCATGGTGTTGGATGCCAATGACTCCGCTGGCGTCCTCGCTGTCTTTGACATCGGTGGTGACGACTCCGTTGACTTCGATCTTGAGGCTGTCGCCCTGGCAAGTGATGCGGTAGGTGTTCCAGTCGTTGCGTTTGAAGGTGTCTCCGGCGCGTTCGGCGAAGGCGGCTACGCTTTCTTTGTCCTTCTGGTTGGGGCTGATGAACCAGGCACGGCGGCCTTCGTCGTAGAGTCCGCCGGACCAGTTGCGCGCGGTGCCATCGACTTCGGACTGATAACCGAAGACATTGTTGGGTTCGACATGGGCCCGGAACATGAAACCGCTGTTGGCAGTACCTGCGGGGAGGAGGATGTCGCCTTCGAATACGAAATCGGAATAGGTTTGATCGGTGACGAGGAAAAACTTTTTGTCGGCAGTGAGGTGGAGTTCGCCATCGACCACTTCAATTTCACCCCACTCGTAGGGGTTGTTCCAACCGTCGGTGGTTTTGCCATCGAAGAGGGCGGTCCATTCGTCTGCGGGGGGAGATATGACTGAGGTGGTTTTCTTCTCGCCGCAATTGGTGAGGAGAAGGCAAAGGGATGAGAGAATGAGAAGGCGGACTTTCATGAGTTGTTGGTCATAGGCTGGAGATGCGGGAATGTCTAACATTCCGGGTTTGTCACTTGGCCTTCTTTTTCCGGCGGTTGCCGGTCATGTGTTCGCGGGCGGCGAGCTCGGTGGGTTGGCCTTTGTCGCCGCAGGATGTCATCCAGGTTTGAAGTCGTTGGTGAAGGTCTTTTTGGATGTTGGCGAGGTCGGGGGATTCGGCCAGGTTCTTGAGTTCGAGCGGATCTTTGACGATGTCGTAGAGTTCGAATTCGGGGCGGTGTTGGTAGCGCTTGGTTTTGGCGAGGGCGTCCTTGTGACCGGTCGCGGCGAGTTTGAGCCAGCTTCGGAACTCTGGGGCGGTGGTGCAGGCGTTTTCAAATTTCACTTCCGGGGTGAGGTTCCAGATGAGTTTGTATTTCCCGGACCGGATGGAGCGGATGCCGTAGTGAGGGGAGCCATCGTTGATGCCCTTGGTGGTCATGATTCCGTGGACGTGGGTTTTGTGATCTTGTTTTCCCGCGAAAACGGGGAGGAGGCTTTTTCCGCGGAGGGATTCGGGAGCGGTGCCTCCGGCGGCTTCGATGAAGGTTGGAAGGATGTCGAGGTATTGGATCATGGCGGGATTGGTGGAGCCGGGTTTGATCTTTCCGGGCCAGCGGGCGATGAGTCCGGTTTGGAGGCCGTTGTCGTA
The DNA here is from genome assembly GCA_937916505.1 of uncultured Verrucomicrobiales bacterium. Lineage (GTDB taxonomy): Bacteria > Verrucomicrobiota > Verrucomicrobiia > Verrucomicrobiales > Akkermansiaceae > SW10. The sequence continues at coordinate 2,642 of CALFSW010000290.1, forward strand.
GCAGGTCCATTTGGCGAAGGCGAAGGAGCTGCCTTGTTCGGAGGTGACGATGAAGAGGGTGTCGTCGGTGAGTCCATTTTTTTCGACGAGGTCCATCGCTTGGCCGACCTGGGAATCAAAGTAGGTGATTTCGGCGAGATAGCGGCTCATCCCGTCGCGTGTTTCCGGGGTGTCGACGAAGTAGGGTGGAAGTTGCACTTTGTCGGCAGGATAGCGGGAGGCATCGCCCTTGTTCCACGGGGTGTGGGGTTCATTGGAGCAGAGGAGGAGGCAGAATGGTTTCTTTTCGGTGGCCTGTTCTTTGATGAAGGTGCCGACCTTATCGAATTCGGGATTCTTGCCGCCGGGGATCTTCTTCCAATTGAAGACCTTTCCGGGAGAGACGTGGGTTTTTCCGCTCTGGGCGACAGTGTAGCCGAGGCCGGAGAGGTATTGGACGACGCATTTTGTTTCGGGAGCGACGAAGGTGTGGTTTGGGTAGGCGCCGCTCAGGACGGGAGGGAGGCCGGTGTAGATGTTGTGCCGGGTGGGGGAACACATCGGGGCGGTTTGGAAACAGCGGGTGAAGCGCATCCCCTGGGTGGCGAGTTTGTCGATGTTGGGGGTGTGGGCCTGTCCACCATAGCAACCGAGGTCGCGGAAAGTGCAGTCGTCTGCGATGATGAAGACGATGTTGGGTTTGGCGGATCCCGCCAGCGTGAGGAGTAAGAATAGGAGGGACTTCATTTTTGAGGGTTGTTGGTGAGAGAAAAACGTTCGCTGGAGTATTTTTTCCAGAGGGTTTCGAGGGTGAGGATGATTCTCATGGATGCGGTGGATTCTGTAACGGGTCCGGGATTTTTAATCTTCCAGCTCCGTGAAGATGTCATTTATCTGACCTGATGAAAAGAATGGCATTCTCATCGGAGCGGGTTGGGGGCAGAGTTGGAAAAAGATATGGGTTCTTCATGAAATATTTCCTCAGTCTCCTCCTGACTCTTCCCCTTGCAGCGGAGGACAAAGTGCCACCTCCCGGCGAGCAGCCGTTTAAAACAAACTGTGCGGCCTGCCATATGCTTGCAAGTGACGTTGTCGGCCCTTCGCTGGTGAGTCTGGCCAAGACCTACCCGAAGGCCAAACAGGGGGAATTCGTTGCGTGGGCCAAGGCCCCTGGAAAGAAGAATACCAATATGATTCAAATGCCCTCAATGGCTCACGTGCCAGATGCGGATTTGGCAAAGATTCATGACTATCTCCTGTCGACGGCCGATGGCGTCAAAGAGAAGTCCGGCAAGGAGCTTTATCCCAAATTCAAGGAGCCGAAACGCCCGCTCCCATATGTCGTCAGAGCGTCCATGCCCGACTCGAGCCCCGCTTCCGTGGGCGTGATTCTCGAAAACGGACTCAGTGTCTGCTGGGACACCGAGGCCTGCCGCTTCCGCTATGCTTACGTCGGAAACAAGACCAATCTCTTCAACATCTGGAAACCTGCTTCGCTGCCGAACAAACCTTTTTATGTCGAGTCGTCTGATGTCCTGATTCACTCGGCAACAAGCGATGACAAGAAAGGGAGTTTTTTTCCGATCACGGCCAAGCCCCGGTTCAGAGGATACCGGCTCATTGATCGGAATCCGGAATTTCACTACTCGCTGGGCGGTTTCGAGATCCGGGAACAAGTTGGAACGGGTGGGTCCGGTGGAACCATTAAACGTCAATTCACGATCTCTCATCTGGATCGTTCCATACAGCTGGATCTCTCCAGTAAGGGCAATGCGATTGTCAGTTCCGACAAGGGAACGATCAAAGACGGCAAGCTCTCCTTGACTGCCGCAGAAGCGAAATCCTTCACCCTCACCCTCACCAAAAAATGAACCGGTTTTTTTTCTCTCTTATCGCTTCGACAGCAGTTTCATTCGGTCAGTCCTGGGAGGACTATTATCAAATCGAATCAGTCCCTTCACCGGCCGGAGTCGACAATCAGATTGGAGGCATGACCGCACTGCGGGACGGCCGTATTGCCACCTGTTTCAATAGTGGTGAGATCCAGATCTTTTCACCCGGGACCAAAACCTGGTCGATCTTCGCCCAAGGGCTCTCGCTCCCGCTCGGAGTTGTCGAAGAAGAGGATGGCTCGCTCGTCACGATGCAGTGGGCTGAACTCACCCGTCTTCGCGACACCGACAAGGATGGGATCGCCGACCATTACGAGACCGTCTGCAACGATTTTGGCCTGACCGGGAATTATCACGAATTCGCCTACGGGCCTACCCGCGACTCCAAGGGCAATTTTTACGTCAGTCTCAATGCTGCCTCCAATGGCGCGGGCATTGAAGATCGGATCCGGGGACCTTGGATCGACATCGGGCTTGATCGGGAGTCCCATCTCGCCTCGCGTGGCGGCGCAAATTGGAACAAGAACAAGGACGCTGCCGGCCGCATGTATTCGCGGGTGCCCTATCGCGGCTGTGTCCTGAAGATCACTCCACAGGGCGAAAGCTCTGTCTTTGCCTATGGTTTCCGTTCTCCTGATGGCATTCACATGGATTCAAAGGATCGGCTGTGGATCACGGACAATCAGGGCGACTGGCGCGGCACCAGTCCGCTTTATCATGTCACCGAGGGCGGCTTTTACGGTCATCCCGCTTCCCTCGTCTGGAAGAAGAACTGGACCCGGGACCCTCTCAAAGTGCCCGTTGAGGAACTGGAGGAGATGCGCACTCCTGCCGCCGGACTTTTTCCACAGGGTGAGCTTGCGAACTCACCGACCCAGCCCATCGATACCATTGATCCAAAGATCTTTGGATTGCCCGGGGGTGAGCTTTTAATCGGAGACATGAATCAACGACACCTCATTCGATTTCTTCCCGAAGAGGTCGATGGCACCCTTCAGGGGACCCTCATTCCCTTCCTCGCCAGCCCGGATCTTGGCATGGGAAACCACCGTTTCACTTTCGACAAAAACGGGAGTCTTTGGATTGGCAAAACCCACATCAAGTGGGCCGGTGATGAGGGCATTAAAAAAATCACCTGGAAGAAAAAGCAGCCTCTTCTCGCGACGGGAGTGAGCCTTTTGAACGATGGTTTCAAAATCTCCTTCAATCGTCCTTTGAAAGAGGCCCCGAAGCTCAAGGTGTCCCGGCACACCTACAAGTATCAAAAATCCTATGGATCGCCCAAGGTGGACCGGAAAACGGTGGAGGTGGAGAGTGCCGAACTCTCGGATGGCGGGAAGGTTCTTACGATCACGCTGCCGGAGATCGTCGAACGGCGTCTTTATACTCTTGAACTCACCGGTGCTGCAGATCCGGAGGGGCGGGCTCTCATGGACAAGGTTCTTCGTTACAATGTCGTGAAGAAGCGAGGGAACCAGGATCGGAAGTTGACCCTGCCAAGATTGAAATCGTAAGGTTTCGATCATGCAAAAAAAGCATTCCACACTATCGGATCTCTTTCGGATTACCACGCCCGCCGCCGCTCTTGCGATTTCACTGGTTGCGCCCTCCTCCCAAGCGGAGGAAGACATGAGCAAGCCCGAGATCAAGGTCGAGAAAAAGAAAGACGCGAACGGCAAGGAAGGCGTCTACATGTATATTGACGGTGTGAAGGTTCATGAGACCGACACCGCCAAGCAGCCTCTTCCTCCCGTCGTCACACCCGGGGACAAGCCCGGTGCTCCGCCATCGGATGCCGTGGTCCTTTTTGATGGAACTGAGGAATCCTTCAAGGCAAACTGGACTGACACCAGAGGAGGCCCGAGTAAATGGAATGTCGTCGACGGAGCGATGGAGTCGGTTCGCCGGGCGGGCTATATCCAATCGAAGCAAAAGTTCGGATCCTGTCAGCTGCACATCGAATGGGCCTCTCCAGCCAAGGTTGCAGGGAACGGGCAGGGACGCGGAAATAGCGGAGTCTTTTTGATGGGAACCTACGAGGTTCAGGTCCTCGATAGCTTCGAAAATCAAACCTATGCCGATGGACAGGCCGGGGCTCTTTACGGTCGCTCCAAGCCCCTTGTCAATGCCTCGCGTAAACCTGGTGAGTGGCAGAGTTACGACATCATTTTTCATCAACCCCGGTTTGATAAAGACGGGAAGGTGACAAGACGCGCAACCTTTACCGTGCTTCACAATGGCGTAATCATTCAGGACCACACCGTCCTCAGTGGTGGCACCGGATGGAACGGCCCACACGCTGCTTCCGAATACAAGGCGCATGCCAACAAACTCCCCATCTCGATGCAAGATCACGGAAACCCTGTGCGCTTCCGCAATGTCTGGGTTCGGGAGTTGAAGGATTAAGGTGAGAGAAAGGCCTCTAAATATGGATGAAAATCCACAAGGCCTGTGCCATTCCCCGAATCCCGTTCGAATTCTACACGACCACCCTGCTTCCAAAGCTTAAGGAGGCGGATGGTGCGGAGCGCAAGGTCTTCTGCGTTGATACCGAAGCCATCCGTAATGGGTGCCTTTTCGGGCGCGATCAGGGACTCATCAGCAGGCCGAACAACCGAGAATATCATATCAACTCTCCGGGCGTCGTCGCTTTGCTGGAAAAAATTCACCAAAAGCATCTCGATGCCGAAGTCACCCTGGGCAGGGACAACGCGAGCTATCAGTGACTCAACTTTTGGTGGCGTCTTTCGAGGTCCTCTTTTTGGGAAGGGAATGTGAATGCCTCCCGGAAGAAGAGGGGGCAGGTGTCGATATTGAGATCAAGGACGGGGATGGTCTTGTACCGGAGCTCACCCTGTATTCGACCCCTTCGGCCATGGTGGTCCATTGACCGCGGTTGGAGGATCCTTGGAAGAGGACAGCAAGGTCGGCGGCATAGATTGCCGGGGAGGACAGCTGGAGGCTAAGATCACCCGCGGTGGTGGGAGCATTGGCTGGAGCCACAGAGATCAGGGCGATCAAGCCAGGACTCTGTCGGACTGGCACCAGATGACTGACGGGGGTCGAGAGGGGGGCGAAAAAGCGCGGGCCCAGGTGAGCGCCGCGCTTTCGGAAATTATTCAGGATCGCTTGGAATTACTTGGCTGTGATCTTGCCCTTCATGAGAGCGAAGTGACCGGGGAAGCTGCAGAGGAATTCGTAATCACCCGCTTCTTTGATGGTGAAAATGATGGAATCTTCTTCACCAGGTCCAAGGAGCTTGGTGTGAGCGAGGATGGCCTTTTTGTCGGCTTCCTCGGTGGGAATGAAATCAGTCGGTTTAGCGACCATGGCTTTCATGGCCCACGCAGAGAGGTTTGTCCCTTTATTGAGAATGACGAAGTTGTGCCCCATTGCTACTTTGGGAACCTGACCGACGTTTTTGAGGGTCAGTTTGACGACTTTGCCAGCGGGGACTTCAATCTCCTTCTTGTCAAATTGCATTTGGTCGTTGCAGGTGACCGTGATTTCGAGATCGGCTTTTTTGTCCTCTTTCTTCTCGGTTGCTGTTCCGGCGGCTGGTGCGGCCAGAAGTGATGCAGGTGCAAGAGTGAGGGCGGCAGCAAAAAGGGTGGTAGTGAGTTTCTTCATTGCGGTTGGAAGGTTGTGCCCATGAGACGAATCTGCAAGGCGGAAAATTTCAAAGGAGTGAGAAAAATTGTTTCAATTTACTGGATCCGGAAAGTGCGGCCTTTGCCGGTATTCCAGGAACGGTAGAGTGAGCCGTAGAGTGCGTTGAGCTCGACCTCATTCATGATGCGGAACTCGATGGTGCGGGCGTGAGTGGTGGTGGGATAGCTTTTCTGGGCCATCTCGTCGGCCTTGGTGCCACCGCGCTTTTGAGCGCGTCCCTGAAGTTCTTTGGCCCGCTTTTGGATGCGGGCGAGGGCGTTGAAGGTGGTGTCCTTGGTAATGGGTTCGATGTAGTAGAAGCGAGCGAGGGCGGTGCCGGTGGTGTCGACGGTGACTTCGGTGACGAGGAGGGTCCCGTCGAGAACGTAAGAGTGTTTGCTGACAGAGGTGATGGCGCCAAGGTTGACCGAGTATTCTCCACCGGGGAGGCTGGCTTCCCAGCGGCGTTTCTTGTTCTCGTCGTCATTGACGCCTTCAAGGGCTTTCTCGTCGGCTTCTTTTTGTTCTTTGTCGGCTTGATCTTTTTCCGCTTGGGTTTGCCGGCCGGGCGTTTGGGCGGTTGCGGGGAGAAGCAAAGCAAAGGCGAGGAGTAGAAAAATGACTTTCATTGTGAAGGGAACATCGGTGGAGGAGGGGCGGACGTCAAAGTCTGATTTCACGATGGCCACGGATTGAATTATGGCGGCGTTTCACTAGTCTCTGCGGCATGGGAGAGTATCGACCGAATGTGGCGGCTTTGATGGTGAATGAGAAAGGGCGTTTGTTGGTGTGTGAACGGCTTGGCAATCCGGGGGCATGGCAGTTTCCGCAGGGCGGGGTGGATGAGGGGGAAGAGCATGATGTGGCGGTGCTTCGCGAGGTCGAGGAGGAGATTGGACTCAAGCCGGAGCACTATCTGGTGGAGAAGGCCAGGGGAGGGTATCGCTACAAGTATCCGCCGGAGGTCCAACAAGGGATGTCAGCCCGGAAGGCCCGTTTTGAGGGGCAGGAGCAGACTTATTATCTGTGCCGGGTAAAGGGTGAGGCCCCCGAGGTGAATTTGATGCAGGAGCCACGTGAGTTTTCGCAGGCGAAATGGATTGAGCCGGGAGAGTTTGAGTTGGATTGGTTGCCGGAGTTCAAGAAGGGCACGTATCAGAAGGTGATGCGGGATTTCTTTGGGGTGGAACTGGGGTGACAAAAAAACCGCCGATCCGGTGGGGAGGGCGGTTTTTGGAGAGAATTTGACTTTATCTAGGAAAGCTCTGCGAGCTTGGCCTTGATGGCGTCGAAATCGGGGAGGTCGCCGGGGGAATCGTTGACCTGGGCGTACTGGACGACGCCGGCCTTATCGACAAGGAAGGCGGAGCGCTTGGGAACGCCACCCATGATGAGGTTCTTCTCGGGGAGGAACTGGTCGTAGGCGATGCCGTAGGCGTCGGTGGCCTTATGGTCGTAGTCCGAGAGGAGCTTGAGGGAGATGTTCTCCTTCTCAGCCCAGGCGGCTTGTGCGAAGGGATTGTCTCCCGAGATGCCGAAGACCTTGCAGTTGAGGTCGGTATAGGCTCCGAGTCCGGCGGAGATGGCGCAGAATTCCTCGGTGCAAACACCGGTGAAGGCCATAGGGACGAAGAGGAGGAGGATGTTTTGCTCGCCGGTTTGTTCGGAGAGTTTGACAACTTCGGGACCGCCATCGCCGAGAGCGACGAGGGAAAAATCAGGGGCTTGATCGCCAACTTGAATGCTCATATCGGGGAGGGATATAAGCGAGGAATGTGGAATGGACAAGTGAGGGGTTTTAAAATGATGGGAAGGAGGGATTGAGGGGGCTCACGCAGGGCAGCGGAGCAGCAGGGGGATTAGGTTATTTTTCGATGGTAATAAGAGGGCTTGGCGGATCGAATCCGCCTCTCTACGGAGAGATGTTAAGGAACGAGGGGTGTAGACATTTTGTCCGCTGTGGAGAACCTGATGAACTGGAATGGAATATCCGCGCTTCCAATTGCTGAGCTTGCTTGAGAATGGGGGGACGGTAGTTTTAGGGCGTGACTGAACTATTGGCTCCGGCGGGAAACTGGGATTGTGCTCGCGCTGCGGTGGCGAACGGGGCGGATGCGATCTACTTCGGGCTGCCGAAGTTCAATGCGCGGATGCGGGCGGATAATTTTACGGAGGAGGATTTACCGCAGTTGATGGAGTTTCTCCATCGGCACGGGGTGAAGGGATTTGTGGCTTTTAACACGCTCGTTTTTCCTTCGGAGCTGGAAGGGGCGGTGGAGCAGATTGAGACGATGGCCCGGGCCGGGGTGGATGCCGTGATTGTGCAGGATTTGGGAGCGGCGAAGTTGGTGCAGGAGATTGCGCCCGAGATGGAGCTGCATGCTTCGACACAGATGACGATCACCTCGCCCGAGGGGATGGCCTTTGTGAATGGATTTTTGGATTTGGATCGAGCGGTGCTGGCGCGGGAGATGTCGGTCGATGAGATTGCGAGAGTGCGAAAAAAGGGGGAGGTTCCTTTGGAGGTTTTTGTGCACGGGGCGCTTTGTGTGGCGTATTCGGGTCAGTGTTTGACTTCGGAGAGTCTGGGGCAAAGGTCGGCGAACCGGGGGGAGTGTGCGCAGGCGTGTCGGATGCCTTATGAGTTGGTCGTTGATGGTGAGACCGTCCCGATGGGGGAAGTGAGGTATCTTTTAAGTCCGCAGGATTTGGCAGCGGTTGATGTCATTCCGGATCTGGTGAAGGCCGGGGTGACAAGTTTTAAGATCGAAGGTCGGCTGAAGTCGCCTGAATATGTCGCGGCGGTGACGCGGGTGTATCGCAAGGCGCTCGATGAGGTGGTGATCACGGAGAAGGATCGTTACACGTTGGAGATGATGTTTTCGCGCGGGCTCTCGACCGGTTGGTTAAAGGGGACGAATCATCCGAAGTTGACCCATGGCAAATGGGGGAAGAAGCGTGGAGCCTGGGTGGGCGAGATTGCGGCGATCGGCGAGGGTTGTGTGGAGTTGGCAACGAGTGCGGTGTCTGTGAACAATGGCGATGGCTTTGTCTTTGATGCCGGGGAAAATCGCGACGAGGAACAGGGCGGAACGATTTGGAAAGTGGAGGGGAGGAAGATCTTTTTTGACCGACGCGCGGGGATTGAATGGAGGCGGGTCAAGGTGGGGCAGGGCTTGTGGAAAACGAGTGATCCGGGGTTGGAGAAAGAGGTGAAGAAGAGTTGGAAAGGGGGGCGGCTTGAGGAGCGGGGGGATTCGCTCCAGTTGCGGGTGACAGGGAAGGTGGGAGAGCCCTTGGTGGTGGAATGTCGGGGGAAGAAAATTTCGAGCGAAGTGATGCTGGCGAAGGCGGAGAAGCGTCCGCTGACGACCGAGGTCTTGGTGGGGCAATTGGGACGGCTTGGCGGGACCGAGTTTGAGCTGGGGCTGGTGCAAAATTCGCTCGAAGGCGGTGTGATGATGCCGCTGGGTGAACTGAACCGGGTGAGGCGTCGCTTGGTGGAGGAGTTGAAAGTGGAACCGGTGGTGAAAGACGGGAAGTCGGCTTTGGCGAGGTTTTTGCCAAAGCGGGGTGAGGTGAAGGATTCGCTTCCGGAGTTGCGGGTGCTGTGTCGGTCACTGGAGCAAGTGCATGGCTGTGCGCGTGCTGGAGCCAGATTCGTTTACTGTGACTTTGAAGATTTGAAGGAATATCGCGAGGCCGTGAAGGTGGCGCGGGCGGCAGGGATGAAGGTGTTTCTGGCAACGCCGAGGATTCAGAAACCTTCGGAGGCGGGCTTTTTTAAGATGGTGGAGAAGGCGGAGCCGGACGGGGTGTTGGTCAGGAATTTGGGAGGAGTGCAATATTTCAAAGAGAGGGGCATTCCGATGGTGGGCGACTTTGCCTTAAATGTCGCAAATCAGGTGTCGGCGGGATTGCTGATGAAGCACGGGGGATTTGAAAATCTCACCGTATCCTATGATTTGAATGAGGGACAGGTGGGCGACTTGATCGAGAACGCGCCCCCGGAGTGGTTCGAACTCACGGTGCACCAGCACATGCCGATGTTTCATATGGAGCACTGCGTGTTTTGCACCTTCATGAGCGAGGGAACGAGCATCAAGGACTGCGGGAAGCCGTGTGATAAGCATAGCGTGCAACTGCGGGACCGGGTGGGGCAGTTACATATTTTGAAAGCGGATGTGGGGTGCCGGAATACCCTCTTCAATGGTCGGGCGCAAACGGGAGCAGGGAGTGTGGATGAATTGATCGCACTGGGGCTGCGGAAGTTTCGGGTGGAATTACTGGAGGAGGATGCGAAGCAGGCGGCGAGGTTGGTGACCTGGTATCGCGACTTTTTAGGAGGAAAAGGGGAGGCGCAGGATTTGGTGCGGAAGTTGGGCGCGATCCAGAGACTGGGGGTGACAAAGGGGACGCTGGAGAAGACGAGGAGCGAGGTGCATTTGTAGGGATGAACGATTGGCTTGGTTGAGGGGAATTTCACCCAGATACCCATACCGGGCACCTTGGACGCGAAGTCGCAGAGATTTATGGGGGGAAGCACGTGCCACGAAGCAACAAACCATCGCCCCGGGTTAACGAAGCGATGGTTTGATTGGGTTGCTTGCGGAAATTTCTATTCCGTCTCTTCGAGAAAAATCCAGAGGTAGAGGTATTTTTCAGTCTCCGGACTCCCGCGAAGAAATAGCATTACCATTTCAGTTCCATCGATGTCGAGTGTTCGTTTGATAAGTTCACGCAGGCGCATGGCGCATGGTTCCTTCGGGGATTTTATTCGGGTGGCCAGGGTTTGGTGACCCCGTAGCTTTTCCGCTGACCGGCATCCGAGAGGATGCCATTCTGCATGAGGGTGATGAAGCCGGGATTTTGGCCATTGGGGAATTCGAATTGGAGTTCGATCGAACCGCTCCGGTATTCGTAGAACAGGATGACTTCATCGTCATCGAGATCCGTCCAGTAGGGTTCGCCAAAGAGCGTGATGATTTCTTCTTTGGTGGACCGAGCGGTGAGCGGAACGATTTGATCCTGAACGAGGAAGCTGCCCCTGAAGTTCTCGAGTGTGATAAAAGCGTAGCTGAGAACTCCTTCGTCACTTCCCAGTTCGTAGCCACTTTCTTCGAATCTAAATATTTCATTTTGAAGCAGGGATTGGGCGAAAAAATCGCCGTCCCAGGGCGCCCTGCCGATGGGAGTTCCGCCGATGATGAAGGCTGACAAGTCGACGATGAGTTGTCCGGTTCCCGAACCGGTATTCAGATCATCCCGGTTGGTGTCGAAAGAGGAAAGAAGTCCCATGGCCGGGATTGGAAATCGGGGAGGTGGAAGGGGGCAATCACCAAATACACGAAACTTGAGGGAACGCGGGACGAAAGAGGGAATTCGGAAGGCGTATCATTGCCACGCTTGTGGGTATTGATGGTCATCCGAAAGAATTTCCAAAACGGTGATGCCCGTAATGGCTTGTCTCCAGTTCGGAATTGGCGAATGTCTTTGCCCGGCTTCCAGTCGAGTCATTCCAGATCCCCGTCAGCGTCTCCGTCAAGGCCGTTGAATCGTGAATTTATCAGGCGATAAGCGACTGCTCCAAGAGCCAGCGTGATGCCGGTGCCGAGCGCCTGCCAGGGATCATGGGCAATGAGCAACGTCGCCGCCCCGAGGGTTGCCAGGACGAAGAGGGCGGGAGGGAGCGCCGCCCATCCGCGCACTCGCTCTCCCAGAAACAGGGAACTCACCGCGACGGCTGCGGACAGGGACAGGGTCAGCCCGAGGTAGGAGAGTAATTCCATGAGGTTCCCGGCGAACACCAGCATCAGGGCGAGGCCCATCTGAAGCAGGACCGCAGGCCACACACGGTCTTTCCGAAGGATGAAAATTTTCGGAATGACGCCATCCTCGGCCATCTTCCCGTAGACCCGGGGCCCCGCCATCATCATGCTGAGAACCGAGGTGACGAGTGCCAGCGAAATGACGACCCGGGTGAAGGCTTCGAAGCCCGCGCCGCCGATCCACTTGGCGGCTCGTGCCGCGACATCCGCCTGCCCTGCGATCTCTGCCGCCGGAGCACCCAGGACGAAGACGGCGTTTAGGAAAAGGTAAAGGAGCACGACCAAGCCGGTCCCAACGATCAAGGCCCGGGCCACCACGCGGGGAGCGGTCGCTTCTCCGGCAACATAAACCGCGGCATTGAAGCCTGAATAGCTCAAGGAGATCCAGACGAGAGCCTGCGCGAAGGCCAGGAGCCCGCCGTCACTTTCAAGCGACCGGGATGATTCACTCCCCCAATCGATTGCGAAAGCGCCCCACCCAAGAAAGACCACGAGGAGGAGAAGCTTTAAGATCACGGCGGAATTCTGGACTCCCGCTCCAAACCATCGCTTTGCGCCGTGCAAGAAGGCTCCCAGCACAATCACGCCAGCGGCCGGGATCTTCGCCGGAAAACTGCCGGGGAGGTAGCTCTCCAGTGCCACTGCGGCGAAGGCGATCGCTCCACTAAAACCGGCAAGCAACGAGACCCATCCGGCGACAAATCCCACAAAGGGATGCATCGCTTTTGACAAAAAAACATATTCCCCTCCCGAGACCGGCATTCGCCGAACCAAGAGCCCGTAGCTGAAGGCACCGCAAAGGGCGATCAGTCCGCCCATCAACCACGCCAGCAGAACCAGCCAGGGGTCACCGAGTGAAGCCAGCGTGAATCCGGAAGTCGTAAAGACTCCGGCCCCAATCATGTTTGCCACGACCAGGAAGGTGAGCGTCCAGAAGCCGAAGCTTCTCCCGATGCCACTTCGGGGGGTGTTCGACATCATTCTTTGCGAAAGCGCAGGAAGTAGTTCTCCTTCAATCCTTCCATTTTAACCTCTTCCACGAAGGTCAGGCCCGCGTCTTCGATCTCTTTTCGGAAAACCTCCTTGCCCGCGCGCACGTGGCCCATGAGCCACTCACGGGATTGCCCCTCGATACGTTCGAAGTCGATCACCACAAAGGTCCCTCCTTTTTTCAAGGCCCGCACCAACGAGGCCATCGTTCCTTTCGGGTATTCGAAGTGATGGTAGGTGTCGCAAACAAAGGCCATGTCGAGGGAGTCCGGGGGCAGGGGAGTGGAGTTCTCCGGGCTTAGGATGGCACTGATATTCTGCTGACCCTCCTGCTGTGCCCGCGCCACGATGTGTTTTAGAAAGGGGCCTGAAATGTCGATCGCGTAGACCCATCCCTCGGGCCCGGTTGCTTTTGAGAAGAGCCGGGTGTAAAGCCCGGTCCCGGCACCGATGTCGGCAATCGCCATTCCTTTTTTGATCCCGCAGGCCTCGATCACCTTGTGGCGTTCGTGGAAGGTCTCCCGGCTCTCGACTTCGAAGCGCTTCAGCCATTCATCGACCTTCAATTCAGGATCAAGAAACTTTTCGTTAATCCCCGGCTTCACGCTCTGTTCTTCTTTGGAAGACTTCGTTTCCTGTCCGATCAAAAGAGAGGCCGCCAAGAGAAGGGAGACCGGAGCGAGCAAGGTGGCAAATCGTAATTTCATCGTCATTTTCTTGGTTT
>CALFSW010000291.1 GCA_937916505.1 uncultured Verrucomicrobiales bacterium
AGACCAGCGCTAAATCAACATCTCGCTGGCTCCGTTTCCCGGGACCACTTCACTCGTCGGATCCGCAAGCGCTTTTTCGCTCGACTTCACGAGCATCCCTCTCGGGACGGACCTCGGTCCCATCATTGTTCCCGTTCCCGGATTTGGGTTCGTTAAATTCACCGAAGCTGTCTCGAACACAACAGGGCTCCAGAGTGAGTTGACGGTCAACGACACTTTTGTTCCTAATCCGGGCATCGAATTCCAGGAGGGCGATCAACTTGGCGTCGAGTTTATTTCGATCGACAATCCCACTCACAGGGTAGACACCGTCTTCTTCGTCTTCACCAATGTGGATGCGGGCGAAAGCTTCACCGTTTCTTCTACCGTCGTTCCTGATGATGGCACACGACTCGTCTCTTTTGCCGGCGCTGGTAACGGGGGTGGTCTCTCTGAGGTTGGTTTCACAACTATCCCCGAGCCTTCTTCTACACTTCTTGTGGCTCTCAGTGCTCTCGGACTCGTCGCACGACGTCGCCGATAGCCTCTGACTACTTTTTTCTTCTCAAAACCGCCGTTCCTTCGGGAACGGTGGTTTTTTTGGTCGAAGATCTCGCCACGGCAGCGATCCTTGTGAGCCCATACCCTTTAGATAATCTCCGGTTCACTTTCGATTTTTTTCCGCAATATGTGCACATCCTCATTAAGCGTGCGGACTTCCGGCTTTGATTTTTTTATCGCCCCGGACTGAACCAGCTCACTCTTCTTAAGATTCTTTTTCAGACTCATCATGCGTCGATCTTCATCCATATCCGCTGCCACCATCTGGCGCTGATGAAGACAAAATTCATGACCGCTCTCCCGTCTGGTCAAAGCTGTCTGAAATCCGTAGACTTCCGCACCGATGTTGAAAGTCTTTTCGCTCCTCCTGCTCCTCTCTCCCCTCGCTAAAGCGGCGGAAAAGATCAGCTACAATCGCGACGTGCGCCCCATCCTCTCCGAAAATTGCTTCTTCTGCCACGGCTTCGATAAGGACAAACGCGAAGGAGACCTTCGGCTCGACACCTTTGCCGGAGCAAGCGAAAGCAAGGCCATCGTCCCCGGAGAACCGGACCAATCCGAACTCATCTCACGCATTCACAGCAAGGATGAGGACGATCACATGCCTCCCCTCGACTCGGTCTATCGCCTCACCGAAGATGAAAAAAAGATCCTCCACGACTGGATCGCGCAAGGTGCCGAATACGAGGACCATTGGGCCTATCGAAAACTGACCCGTCCGGAAGTCCCGGGCTCCGATACCAATCCCATCGACGCCTTCATCAAACGCACCTGGCAGGAGAAAGGCGTCGATCCCGTCAAAAAAGCAGCACCCCGCACCCTTCTCCGCCGCCTTTCCTACGACCTCCGGGGCCTCCCTCCCACCATCGCGGAAGTCTCTGCCTTCCAAAAGGATCCCTCTCCCGCGCACTACCAAAAATTCGTCGATCAATGGACCACCTCGCTCGAACACGCCGAGCACCAGGGCCTCCTCTGGCTCGATCTCGTCCGCCACGCCGACTCCAACGGCATGGTCTCAGACGAACCCATCGCCACGGGACCTTATCGGAAATATATCATCGAGGCTCTCCATGCCAACATGCCCTTCGATCAATTCACCCGTGAACAACTTGCCGGAGACCTTCTCCCCAATCGCAATGACCGCACCCTCGTGGCCTCCGCCTACAACCGCCTCGTCAAAACAAACTGCGAAGCGGGAGTCATTGAGAAAGAAGCCCTCTACCAACTCAAAGGGGAACACGTCCGTGCCCTCGGGACGGTTTGGCTCGGGCTCACCACCGGGTGTGCCGAATGCCACGACCATAAATACGATCCCTTTTCCGCCAAGGACTACTACTCCCTCGCCGCCTTCTTTGACCCCCTCATCGAAGCGGGAGTCTACGAACCCGGTGACCGCCGCGTCCCCCTTCACTACGTCCACGATGATTCTGACAAGTCAGACCGCGAGCATCAGTTCATCAAACAAATCGATGAAGCACGAGAGACCCTCTACTCCAGCGCGATCGATCCCACCGCTCTTGAATCCTGGTCAAAAAAAATCCTCACTCAAGAAAAGGAAGCCCAAGCAACGAAGGCCCAAGCCGACTGGCCCTGGATGCCAGCCGTTCTTCCAACCGCTCACTACACGCAGGGAGACTTCACCCAAACGGAAACCGGCCGTGAAGTCCTCGCCCAACCCGGGGAGATCAAACAACACTTTTGCGCCGAAACCCAGCCCGCCGCCGGAGGTAACGACCCCTACTTCACCCACGTCACACTCGACCCCGAAAACAAACCGGAGTTCGTGGCCCTCCAAATCATCAACGGTGCCTACCGCCGCATCGGCTGGCACGACGACTACTTCCGAACCTTCTACTGGGGCCCCAAGGATCATCCCGCTGCTAAAAAGAATTTCCCTAAAAAGCTCACCCACATGGGAGCGCTTCCCAAAGCCGGAGAAGTCATTCGCCTCGAAATCCCCAAAGCCAAACTCGGAAGCGCCAGTTACACCCCGCAAGGGCTCGCCTGGATTCAACAAGGCGGCAAAGTCACCTGGGGAGGCTCCGGCGTCATCGTCAGTGCCCACCGTTTCTTCACAAACGAACTTTCCGAATCCTCCTTCCGCTACTTCTGGGAACTCCCCCTCAACCGGGATGACCGCAAGGACCTCCCCACCCTCATTCTGACGTCACTCAAAAAAGCGCCCGCCCAACGTCGCCCCATTCACCAGCAGGTCATCGACATGACCTTCCGCGAACACCAGCAACCAAGACTCACCGGACAACTCACCGGGCTCTACCAACAAGCTTATCTCCACCGTCAGAGTGCGACCGAGACTCTCGTCAGCAAGGTCGGCCCGCCCAAGAAAACACACGTCCTAACCCGTGGAAACTTCATGGACGAATCAGGCCCTGTCGCCACCCCCGCCATCCCCGAAATCTTCGGCAAGCTCCCCAACGAAAACCCCACCCGCCTGGATCTCGCCAACTGGATCGTCTCAAAAGAAAATCCTCTCACCGCCCGCGTCTTCGTCAACCGCCTCTGGCACCAATTCCACGGCCGGGGCATCAGTGAAACGCTCGAAGACTCCGGCAACCAGGGCGACTGGCCCTCGCACGTCAACCTCCTCGACTGGCTCGCAGCCGAGTTTCAAAAGGACTGGAACATTCGCAAAATGATCCGCCTCGTCGTCACCTCGGAAGCCTACCAACTCTCGTCCGTTCCCGGCTCCCTCCTCGCCCAAAACGATCCCACCAATCGGCTCCACGCCCGTCAGGGTCGCTCGCGCCACAGCGCCGAGGAAATCCGCGACTCCGCCCTCCTTGCCGCCGGGCTCCTTTCTCCCACCAAAAAAATCCCGTCCAAATCCTTCTTTCCCTACCAACCCGACAGCTACTGGGCCAAGTCCAACAAAGTGATGTTTGGCTCCCGCTATCAGATCTGGGAAACAAACCAAGGTGCCGAACAATACCAACGCTCCCTCTACACCTTCTGGAAGAGACAGAACATCCACCCCGCCATGCTCGCTCTCGATGCCCCCACCCGACAGGAATGCACCGCCCGCCGCGCCATCACCAACACTCCCGCCCAGGCTCTCGCCCTCCTCAACGATCCTCAATTCGTCGAAGCCGCCCGGGGACTCGCCAACCGCGTCATCGACACCCCTGAGCCCATCGATCACCTCTTCCAACTCGTCCTACAGCGTTCCCCGTCGATTAATGAGAAAAGCGAAATTAAAGAACTCCACAAAGAGATGGTCGCAAACTTCACCCAGGCTCCTGAAGAGGCCAAGGCCCTTCTCCAAATAGGGCAATCACCGCAAGGAGATCACGATCCCATCCAACACGCTTCGTGGACTGCCGCTGCCCGTGTCATTCTCAATTTGCATGAATTTCTGACACGGAATTGATCCCTCAAACTAGTGCT
>CALFSW010000292.1 GCA_937916505.1 uncultured Verrucomicrobiales bacterium
TCGTTTCGTCCAGAACTGCTCTGGTTGTTGGGTGACTGCCTTCAATGGCTCCCGCCTTCCCGACCATTTGAATCCGACTTCGAGAATTTCCTGGGCGAGTTCGTAGTAGTAGTCGAGGTGTTCCGTGGTGAAGTGTTGTCGTCGTCCGACAGTGTCGAAGTTCTCGATTTCATCATCCGGTGGGAGCCTGGACGCAGATGGTTCGAAGCCAAAAAGGTGTCGAATGGTGGCGGCGTATTCACGACGATTAAGGCGTCGCATTTCCACCCTGCCACCGGTGGAGGCGAGTCGTTTGCGGGCCTCGAACAAGCCTTCGGTGAGTTCAGCCATGACGACTTCCAATTCAGCCTTCGTCGGCTGATCTTCCTCTTCAGGAGGCATCTCTCCGCTATTGAGAACATCAAGAATGTCCTGATAGTGGAGAGCTTCGTCCTTATCCGAGATGGAAAAATCCAGCTGATCAAATCGCAGCTTCCCCTTTTGTTTTTTCTCCCCGTGACAGCGGATGCAGTTGTTCTCCAGGAAGGGTTTCAGGGTTGCTTGATCGATGTGTGTTTCTCCTGTAGTTCCCTTTGGCGTTTCATTGGCTTGAATCGTGGTCAAAGAGACCGCAAAGGGTGCGATCAAGAGGAATCTTGATTGAATGAAGGCTCTGAGAGATTTCATGATGTTACCGGCTGGTGGCGACGGGCTCCTCTAATTCGGGGATGCGTTTTGGTAAAGGTCGCGAATGGTGCTTTGACTGAGAGCTCCTGCATAGATGCGGACATCGTCCAACTTTCCTGCAAATCCCTGGGCGGTGACTTTCTCGCCCTGGTGCCCGTCTTTGAGCCGGCCGAGGAAGAAGTGCGAAGGATTTTTGACCAGCGACGGATCTAAAACAGGAGTGCCGATTTTGGACCCAGCCGATCCGGAGCCGATCAGGTTTCCATCGCGATATAAGCGGGCAACTCCGTCTTCGACCGTGACCGCGATGTGATACCACTGGCCTGGTTTCCACCCATCAACTCGTCCTGAAATAGAATCGAAATGAGATCCGCTCTGCCAGCCATAGCGGGCGTAGGCCTGGGCTAGAAAAAGCTGAATGCGGTGTTGCTCGGATGGGCCGGAGAGAGAAAAGATCATGGCGAGAGGGCCCTTTGGATCGCACACCCAGGTTGAGAAGGTGAATGCATCAAGCTGGCTTATGGCAGGGAGATGCTCGCTGAGATCGACGGAGTCGCCGGGGGAAAATTCGAGAGCATTCCCGATGGCTCCGTTGGTGATTTGCGGCTTCTCTTGTGAAACCCGAGAGCCGTGGAGTTGTTGGGGGCCGGAGTCCCTGACGGAGTCGTTGGGGGCGATGGAGTCGAGGGTCCAGTGACCGATGAGTCGGGCATTTTTTGGGGAGGCTCGGTCGCTGGTTTGGGTGAATTCAATGATCTCTCCGAAGGCGCTTACTCGTGCATGATAACCGGCTTCTAGGGGGCGGATTTCCCGAGCCGTGCCGGGACTGCCGAGATGAAGGTCGACGAGTCCTTCGAGGACCGAAATATTTGATTCCTGGGAATCGAGATCAACTTCGACTTCAAAACGGGTGCCAAGGTCGACGACTTCCAGAGATTCGGTGGCGACGACAAAATCCCGCGCGGATTCCGGAGCATAAACCTCGACTTTGCCATACTCCAGATAGGAGCGCATCGGGGAATCGATGCCAAAGGCGGCAGGAGCTTCCAGGGTCACGATGGCACCGCTGCGAAACTTGAGTCGGGCAGAACCTTCTGCCAGTTGGAGCCATCCTTTTTCCAATGAGCTTCCCGTTGACCGTTTCTGGTCACCCTCAAAGCGAGCGTCTTCACTGAGGAATTCGATCTTCGCGATGCTGCTTCCCCATTCGTCCGAGCGTCCCTCGCTCTCCTGATCTTTTGGCCAGAAGAAAGCAAGGAGGCCGAGCATGAGCAAGGCGGCGATCCCTACGGGAGCGAAAAGGTGAAAGGGGACGGTTTTCTTCTGAGCAGGAATTTCCCGCGGGGTGGGCTCTTCGAGATTCTCCTGTGCGAAGAATTCATCGGTGAGGGCGGCATGGAGTTGGGCCGCCTGGAGATATTGTCCCCGGACCTCGGGATTGGTGACGATTTGGGCCGAAAGAGACTGCGCTTCTTCGGTGGTGGTGAGTCCATCGAGATGCCGCTGAATGATGCTGGTCCAATTTGGCTGCTGTTTCATGAACACTCCTTTCTCAATTTTTTTTCGATGCACTTTTGCAAGTCCTGCCGGGTGCGTTGAATGGCCTTGTAAATTGCTTCGACGGTGCGGCCTTCTTTTCTCGAGAGCCATTGGGGGCTGCGATCATCGTGGTAGTAGCCTTGGATCAGGCGTTGTTGTTGATCGGGCAATTTTTCCAGGCAGTGGGCAAGGTGCTGACTGATCGCCTTGTTGCTTTCCGGGTGTCGCTCCATCTCCTGCTCCAGAATCTTTGCGGCTTCGCTGGTCAGGGTGGCGCGTTTTTGTTGGCGGGCCAGAAATCGCCTGGTGTGAATGCGGGAGAAACCCATGGCCCAGTTGATGAAGGGGCGCGCAGGATCGTAGGAATCGAATCGCCTCCAGAGAGCCACGGCGGTCTCCTGCATGATTTCCCGGGCATCGCTCTGATTCGGAACGATGACGAGGACGGAGCGCATCATCACGGGCTCGCTCTCAAGAAGAAGCCGCGTGAATTGCTCGTGTGCGTCGTAATTGTCTGCTGAATCCACCATGTAAAAGTCGTGCTTTTACACAGGTTCAGAAAATGGACGGCTTTTGGACAATTATTTTCCAAATAACCTGAAAATTCCTATTTTTTGTCGTCAGCAGTGATGACTCCGTCTTTGTTGACGTCGACGTTGGGGAACTGGCCCCGGAAGATATTGAGGTGCTCTTCCGGAGAAAGCTTGCCGTCTTTGTTTTTGTCGGAGCCTTTGAGGGCTTTGGCGTGGGGGAATTCCCGAGGGTCGAGAAAGCCGTCTCCGTTCTTGTCTCTGGTGGGGAATTGTCTGGCGCGATAGCTCACGAACTCCTCGAGCGTGATGATTTGATCGGCATTGGCGTCCATTTCTCTCACCATTCCCGGATTGAGAATCGTGATGGGTTTTGGAGCAGGCTTGGATTCCACGAAGTGGCTCGGAGCGTTGCCAAAATTCTGTCGAAAGGAATCGAGCGACTGGTCATAGTCGACATCGGGAATGATCCAGAGATTCCGGAAGGACACCTCGGTGCCCTTGTGATCTTGCAAGACGAGCGGGCGTTTTCCGTGGCTCTTGTAAGGACGGCCGACTTCTCCGTAGACCCAGACGTCATCGTGAATGAGAACGCCGTTGTGAAAAATGGTCGCGCGAAGAGGTTCGCTCACCGAACCGTCTGCCGAAAACTCAGGGGCCTTCATGAGGATATCGTAGCTCTGCCATTGACCCGGTGGGCGACTGGCATTCACGCGTGGCGGGTGTTGGCCGTAAATTGATCCACAGGTTCCGTCGGCGAAGGTGGGATTTTTAAAACTGTTCACGACTTGAAGTTCGTATCCCGACATGAGGAAGACGCCCGAATTTCCGTAGAGCTGACCAGCCCATTACTGCTAGGAATTTGCTTTTGGCGCGAGGGCGTTGAAGCCGCCTTTGGACCGGAGCAGAGGGGTGAAAGGGGGGTGGCTGAGAGTTCGAGTTGGGCGGTCGAGTGTGAGATAGGAGAGTCCGACTTGTTGGAGGTAGGAGAGGCGACTGGTGATTTCTGTTAGGATGAGTTGGAGGGTTGGGTCGGTTGGTGATGACGGGACGTCAGCACTACGGAAGAAGTCCGCGAGGACTGCTAGGAATTTGCTTTTGGCGCGAGGGCGTTGAAGCCGCCTTTGGACCGGAG
>CALFSW010000293.1 GCA_937916505.1 uncultured Verrucomicrobiales bacterium
TCAGAATAATGGGATCGACCGTGGATCATCCGATGCACGAAAAACTCGAGAATCAATAAACACTGAATTTTTAGAATTAGTAGGCTCAAGAATCAAAAAGATTCGAAAAGAAAAAAAATACACCCGAAAGCTATTGTCTGAACAGTCTGGTGTATCAGAACGATACCTAGCCCTACTTGAATCGGGCAAAGGGAATGTGTCCATTGCTCTGCTTCGTCAGGTAGCTCAGTCTCTGGATGTCGAGCCAGAGATCCTAGTATCAAATTCGACACCAATTAACGCCGAGTCTCGACTCTTGCTTGGATTATTAGCTGGCCTCGCGAGTAGCGACCGTCTCAGATTCAAAGATCAATTGCTGAGAGAGCTTCGTAATTCTCCGGCAAGTCGAAGTTACCGTATTGCATTAATCGGGCTGAGGGGGGCGGGGAAAACCACAGTAGGAGAACGGTTATCTATAATTTTGGATATTCCGTTTGTTGAGATTGATCGAGAGATTGAAAAACTAGTCGATGCCCCGCTCTCAGAAATTTTCATTACTTATGGGCAAGAAGGCTATCGAAATTTAGAAAAGACGTGTCTTGAAAATGCGCTTAGCAACGGGGGTAATTGCATCATTTCTACTGGCGGCAGCATTGTTCAAGAACAGTCTGCCTATGACTTACTCTTATCGACATGTTATACCGTGTGGCTTAAAGCCTCTCCCAAGGAACACATGGATCGAGTGGTAGCGCAAGGCGACTTGCGACCAATCGCTGGAAACAGTAAAGCGATGGAGCAACTTAAAGAGATCCTTATAAAACGACAATCAAGCTATGAAAAAGCAGATATAACAGTAGCCACTGACGGGAAAGATCCACACATCATTGCAAGTCAGATCTTAGCGGATCGAACTCTTCGTAAACTAATACAACATACAAACTGATCAAATCTCCTAATGATGACGAAACCTTCACCTCAAGAAATAGAAGCGAGCCAAGCCCAAATGGTCCAGTTCGATACCCGTCCAGATCTTTATAAACACTGGACCCTGTCCGTAAGCGACAGCACGGCAACACTGCGTATGGACGTAAATGAAGATGCTGGACTAAAGCCCGGCTACAAACTGAAGCTCAACTCATACGACCTAGGTGTTGACATTGAACTCTATGATGCAATCAATAGAATAAGATTTGAGCACCCAAAGGTCACATGTGTTGTGATCACATCCGCGAAAGAAAGAATGTTTTGTTCTGGTGCGAACATTTATATGCTCGGACAGTCAACGCACCCTTGGAAAGTTAACTTTTGTAAGTTCACCAATGAAACCCGAAACGGCATCGAAGACTCAAGCCGGCATGATGGCTTAAAGTTTCTTGCCTCCATCAACGGCACGGTTGCCGGGGGAGGCTATGAACTCGCACTCGCTTGCGACAAACTCCTTATGATCGATGACCGATCCTCCAGCGTGAGCCTCCCTGAGGTGCCTCTACTAGGCGTCCTCCCAGGGACCGGTGGGCTGACGCGAGTTATCGACAAAAGAAAAGTTCGAAGAGATTTAGCCGACGTGTTCTGCTCCACAACTGAAGGAGTCAAAGCAGACCGCGCACAGGCCTGGGGGCTTGTAGACGAAATTGCGAAACCAAATGACTTTAGCTCAATTGAAAAAAAAATCGTCAAGGAATTATCTTCAGAAAGCACACGACCCCACGATGCAACCGGCGTGAATCTAACCCAATTAAAGCGAACCATAGATAGCGCGGGGATACATTATTCAAACGTAGACATCACTATCGATCGCACATCTCGGACCGCAACAATCACTATCAACGCACCACCACCGATAACAGACGAGAGTCTGGAATTCATTCACCAGCAAGGATGCGATTGGTGGCCATTAACATTCGCTCGAGAGCTTGATGACGCGATTTTACTGCTTCGAACCAATGAACTTGAGATCGGCACCTGGATTTTTAGAACAGTTGGAAATTGTAGTGACGTCCTCAAAATGGATGAAATCATAGTAGCGCATCAAGAAGATTGGCTTGTTAAGGAAACAATCGGATTTTTGCGCAGAACTTTAGCGCGCTTGGATGTTTCATCAAGAACGATGTTCACACTCATCGATGAAGGCTCATGCTTTGCGGGAACCCTTTTTGAAATTGCTCTCGCTTCAGATAGAATTTTTATGCTTTCAGAAACAGATAATGGAGAGAACCCTACCATCGCTCTGTCCAGATTAAATTTTGGCAGCCTCCCAATGATCAATCATCTATCTAGATTGCAAAACCGATTTTATGGTCATGAGCATCCACTTCAAGAACTGCCATCGCTTGAAGGTAAATTGTTAGGAGCGGAAGAGGCGCTTGAAATAGGCCTCGTAACATATGCTCCTGATGATATAGATTGGGATGATGAGCTACGCATCGCGATAGAAGAACGCAACAGCTTATCCCCAGACGCACTAACAGGGATGGAGGCGAATCTCAGATTTTCTGGGCCTGAAACAATGGAAACCCGCATCTTTGCCAGATTATCCGCTTGGCAAAATTGGATCTTTATACGACCCAATGCAGTGGGAGACCACGGAGCCTTGAAGTTATTCGGTAGCGGAAAAAAACCGGACTTCAACTGGCAACGAATTTAAGGATTAAGGCACAACCACTTCAAAAGAAAACCAACAGGAAAATTAATCATGGACATTAACTACAGTGAAAAAATTCCAAATAACGTCAATCTTGCAACGGACAGAAAACTACAAAGAGCGCTAGAGCACTGGCAGCCACACTTCCTTAATTGGTGGAGCGAACAAGGACCGAAGGATTTTCAGTCGAACGATGTTTATTTACGAACAGCCGTAGGCGTTGACGCAAAAGGATGGGCGAGCTACGGACACGTCAAAATGCCTGATTATCGCTGGGGAATATTTCTTGCAGACCAAATCCCTGATAGAAAAATTGGCTTCGGCGACCACTTGGGCGAGCCTGTTTGGCAACAAGTTCCCGGCGAATTACGGTCTCAATTTCGCCGAATTATTGTCACTCAAGGAGACACCGAACCAGCTTCAGTAGAGCAACAAAGATTACTGGGGCTTACCTGCCCCTCACTGTATGACCTAAGAAACCTATTCCAGGTCAACGTTGAAGAAGGTCGCCATTTATGGGCAATGGTTTATCTTCTTCATTGCTACTTTGGTCGAGACGGGAGAGAAGAGGCTGAAGAACTTCTCGCAAGACACTCAGGGGATAGTGACAACCCTCGGATTTTAGGAACATTCAACGAACCAATTAATGATTGGTTATCCTTTTTTATGTTTACCTATTTCACCGATCGAGATGGCAAGTTCCAACTTAAAAGCCTCAGCGAATCAGCCTTTGACCCTCTTGCGAGAACTTGCCGGTTCATGCTTACTGAAGAAGCCCATCACATGTTCGTTGGTGAAACTGGAATAGGCCGCGTCATCAGACGCACACTTGAGGTAATGAATGAAATTGGGACAGACGATCCGGGCGCCATTCGAGAACAAGGTGCCGTTGACCTCGTCACGATCCAAAAATATTTAAACTTTTGGTTTACCTCGTCACTCGATCTTTTTGGCTCTGAGATATCTTCTAATGCGGCGACTTCTTTTGCAAATGGGATTAAAG
>CALFSW010000294.1 GCA_937916505.1 uncultured Verrucomicrobiales bacterium
GCCCGCATCGGCCTGACTTTAAATCCATTCGATGGCTTCACCGCATTTGTCGAAGGTGAGGGAACTCAAGGCATCGTTGAAGACTACCGAAGCAATCCCACCGGGAACAATTCCACCCGCCCGTATGTGGCGGGAAATTCCGTCATCGCAGATCCCAACAACGTGGAGCTCAACCAAGCCTATCTCAAGTATGCCAAAAACGGCTACTTTGCCCAGATCGGCCGACAGCGCATCATCAGAAACTCGGCCGCATTTATCGGAAACGTGGGCTGGCGCCAAAACGAGCAGACCTACGACGCCGCTCAAATTGGATACGCCAATGACAACTTCTCGTTCAACTACGCCTACTCCGATCGGGTCCAAAGAATCTTTGGCACCGATGCCAATGACGCCCTCCCCGGCCCCCCGCTAAGAGACTTCGAAGGAGACTTTCATTTCCTGGACCTGAGCTACAATGCCGACTTCGGAAAAGTTGGCGGTTACGCCTACCTGATTGACGTCGACAACAATGCCGCCGTTGGCAAAAGCAACACCTTTGGAGCGTTCGTGGAATCGAACGGTTTCTATGCGGAGTTCGCCTACCAGGATGGCACCAGCTCGATCGCCGGGGGCGATTACGATGCCGTCTATGCCCACCTAAAATACACCACCAAGGGACTCGGCGGCACCCTCATGGCTGGCGTTGAATACCTCGGCGAAGATTTCAAAACACCCTTCGCAACCGTTCACGCCTATAACGGATTTGCCGATGCCTTTGTCCTTCAAAGAATCGGCCTGAACAAGGGACCGGGCGGAAACTACAACGGCATCACCGACGTCTACCTCGGCTACGTGAAGCCCGGCCTTCCCGGGGGAATCACCTTCAAAGGATTCCTGCACACCTTCCTCGATGGAGACGCCGAGGAAGTCTATGGCTACGAGGCCGATGCGGTCCTCGTTAAGAAATTCAGCGACAACCTGACAGGGCTTCTCAAAGCCGCCTACTTCTCGGGAGAGGAATACTACGAGGACATCAAGCAAGTCTCGCTGCAATTCGATTACAAGTTCTAGCACACCGGGCCCAACCCTCCCCATGAACACCTCCTCTCCCTTCACCGAAGAACAAACCGGCTACCTGAATGGCTTTCTCGCCGGGATCCATCAGGCCCCCTTTCTCGGGCAGAATTCCCAGGGTCAGTTCACCGACCAACCTGAAGAATCTGTCTACGGCACCCCGCTTGATGACCTCTCCCGGGAGGAACTCATTAAACACGAACAAAATGGCCTCGATTGCTACGACACCATTCTCGAGAAGGCCGCCAAGGGAGAGTTTGCGTCGGACGGAGACATCTTCCGCTTCAAATTTCACGGGCTCTTCTACGTCACCCCGGCCCAGGAGGCCTACATGCTCCGCGCCCGCATCCCGGGCTGCGCTCTCAATGCCACCCAGCTTCGAGGGATGGCTGACATCTCGGATGACTGGGGTGGCGGCTACCTCGACGTCACCACCCGGGGGAATCTTCAGGTCCGCGAAATCCAGCCGGAAAACACCGTCCACATCCTCAACAAGCTCGTTGAGATCGGACTCACCTCCAAGGGCTCGGGAGCAGACAACGTGCGCAATGTCACCGCCACTCCCACGACCGGATTCGACCGGGATGAACTCCTCGATGTCATGCCCTACGCCAAGGCAATGCATCATGCCATCTTGAGCAATCGCGACCTTTATGGGATGCCCCGAAAGTTCAATATTTCCTACGATTCCGGCGGAGCCATCTCCGTGTGTGCCGACACGAACGATATCGCTTTCTACGCAGTCACTCTCAAGGAAGAGACCCAGGATCTCAAGGAAGGCGTCTACTTCCGTGTGCAACTCTGCGGGATCACCGGGCACAAGCAGTTTGCCTCGGATTCCGGCCTGCTCGTCACTCCGGGCGAATCAACAGCCCTGGCCTCCGCCATCCTCCGCGTCTTCATTGAAAACGGAGACCGCACCAATCGAAAAAAGGCCCGGCTCAAGTATCTCATCGATGACTGGGGCACTCCCCGATTTCTTGAAGAGGTTCAAAAGAAACTCGCCTTCCCCCTGCGCTTCGTCCCCGAAGACCTCTGCGAAACACCCCGCCCAAAAATCAAACACGGTCACATCGGCACCTACAAGCAAGCCGACGGTAAAAACTACATTGGCATCGTCATTCCCGTCGGCCGCATGACCACCGCAATCGCCGGAGACATCGCGAATATTGCCGATGAATTTGGCAATGGGGACATCCGCCTCACGGCCTGGCAAAATCTCCTCATTCCACACATTCCCGACGATAAACTACGCGACGCCCAAGCTGCCATCAAAGCGGCCGGCCTGGCCTACACCTCGACCACCGTCTCCGGCGGATTGATTGCCTGCACCGGCAATACCGGTTGTAAATTCGCCGCCGCCAACACCAAGGGACAAGCCGTTCTCCTCGGTCAATATCTCGAATTAAAAGTCGAACTCGACCAGCCCATCAATATCCATCTTACCGGCTGCCATCACTCCTGCGCACAGCATTATATCGGTGATATCGGACTCATGGGAACTCCTGTAAAACTCCCCTCCGGCGAAAAAGTGGAAGGCTACAATGTCGTCCTAGGCGGCGGAGTTGATGACACCCAGGCCATTGCGCGCGAGGCCTTCAAAGGGATTCCCTTCATCGACATTCCCCCTCTCATCGAGGCTCTCCTAAAAATCTACCTCGCCAACCGTGAGCTTGGGGAGACCTTTGCCCAATACACCCGGCGCGAAAAGATCGAGGAACTCGTCTCCCTCAACAAAGCCGCATAGCCTTCCCGCCCGAACGACGGAAAACAAACCCGCAGGCCCACGCCCGCCCATGGTCTCACCCCCGCCAGCCCCTTTTCCCAACGAAAACCTTGTCGACAAACTCCTCCGCGAGCAATCGACTCTCCAAACTCCCGTCGCACGATTCTCCGAAGAACATGACCGCGGAACCACCCGCACCGATCTCTTCAAGCACCTCATTCCTTTCGATAGACCGCGCGAAGGCGAGCAATACGCTTTTCAAGTCGAACTCGACAAATGCACCGGCTGCAAAGCCTGTGTCGTCGCCTGCCACACTCTCAATGGCCTCGACGAGGATGAAGCCTGGCGCGACGTCGGGCTTCTCGAAGCTGGTAACGGCTTCCAGCAGACTGTCACCTCCGCGTGCCACCACTGCCTCGATCCGGAATGTCTGACCGGCTGCCCGGTGGGAGCCTACGAAAAAGAAGAGGACACCGGGATCGTTCGACACCTCGACGACCAATGCATCGGCTGCGAATACTGCATTCTCAAATGCCCTTACGACGTCCCGAAATATTCCCACAAACGCGGCATCGTCCGTAAATGTGACATGTGCCACCAGCGCCTCGCCGACGGCGAAGCCCCCGCATGCGTGCAAGCCTGTCCCACCGAAGCGATCTCCATCATCAAGATAGACACCGCCGCCCTCCGGAAAGAAAACAACTTCCTCCCCGGAGCTCCCACCCCGGCCATCACTTCCCCCACCACCCGCTATGTTGGACGCAATGTTCCCGCCAACGCAACCCCCGCCGATCAAACCCAACTCGTCCCCCAGCCCGCGCACTGGCCGCTTGCCCTCATGCTCGTTTTCACCCAGATCGGACTCGGCATTTCGGCGGCCTCCCTCTTTTCAAGTACGACAGACGCCATTGTTGGCTTTCTCATTTTCAACGCCGGCATGATCGCCGCCACCCTCCATCTCGGCAAACCCCTCAAAGCCTGGCGCTTCTTCCTCGGCCTCAAAACCTCCTGGCTTTCCCGGGAAATCCTCGCCTTCTCCCTCATCGCACCCATCCCCCTCATCCTCGCAGGCTTCCCCTTCCTCCCCGACTTCCCGCTCAAATCCCTTCTTCTCACTGCCACCAAATGGTCCGCCATCCCCGCCTTCATTAGCGCCATTTTCACCAGCGCCATGATCTACCACGACACCAGGCGCAGCAACTGGCACCTCGCCAAATCCCTCCCCGCCTTCCTCCTCACCTTCACCTCCGCCGTCACTCTCTTCGTGAACCCCGTCCTCTTCACCCTCTCCGCCCTCGCCCTCATCGCTCTCGAAATCTCTCTGCTCCTCCCCACCCGCCAACCCGATTGGTCCCCCGCCCAACACAGCGCCAAACTCCGTCTCGGCCCCCTCAACCGCGTCACCCGCACCCGCTTCTTCACCCTCGCCCTTTCCATCCCCCTCTCCTTCATCTCCCCGTGGCTCGCCCTCCCCGTCCTCCTCACCACCGAACTCTCCTCACGCCACCTCTTCTTCCGCACCGTCCAAGCCCCCAAAATGCCCGGCGGCCTCAACTAGCCCCTCCTATTCCCAGAACCCGGGGACCAGAAGCATTTCTGAGTGCTCGATCATGGCTCGAGTAGACCACACCCTATTTGAGCCCATGTGAACCCTCAGAGAATCCCATGAAATGGGATCAAATACCGCCATTTTTCAGACCCACCCTATTTGAGCCATTTTAGGCGAGCGAGGGAGGATGAGAGGCAACCAGTGATAAAAACATTATCAAAGGTTCAGGGTCACTAAGGCGAAAATGGTGCAGAACGGACTGATTGGATAATTTTCCATTCTGGGTCAGACAACGCGACTCTTGTTGAACGCACCGTCCGTCTCGTTCAGTCAGGAACCAACCCGGAAAATATTCTCGTTGCCACTTTCACAGAGAAAGCAGCCTCTGAACCGTTTCCTTCGAATCCCTCGTTTTTCTACGAATTGTAGCCTTATGCATGCAATAAGCTTACATTTGGAGCCGTCTGAAAACGGGCTCGGCGGCGAAATTTGCCTAGGAAGACGGCTTTCGAGCGGCTAAAACGTAGGACTATTGGCCGGAATATTGCAAAAAACTTTGTAACACTTCTCTCGAAGTCCTTTTTATCTCCATAGAACCGCTATTCGCGAATGGCCAAGAGCTCTCCTGAAATCATCCTTTGTTGCAAGGAATGCCATGAGGTACTTCCAAAGTCCTCACCCGGTGGAGTGTGCCCACGCTGCCTCATGGGCGCCATCGTTGCCGATCGCGATCACCCCGTGGGCACAGACGAGTCCCTCCCCGTTCCGGCGGCGCCCACCGGAGGGGCCGAGCCACCCGCCGATCCCATGGAAGGTGTCAGCATCGGTCGCTACAAGCTCCTCCACCGCATCGGTGAAGGCGGCTTCGGGCTAGTCTACATGGCCGAGCAGGTCGAGTCGGTCCACCGCCGGGTCGCCATCAAGATCATCAAGGCCGGAATGGACACTCGGCAGGTCATCGCCCGCTTCGAAGCGGAGCGACAGGCCCTCGCCATGATGGATCACCTCAACATAGCCCGTGTCCTCGACGTGGGCGAAACCGGGGAAGGCCGTCCCTACTTCGTGATGGAGTTGGTCAAGGGCATGCCCATCACGAGCTACTGTCAGGAGGAAAAGGTCTCCACCCAGGCGCGGCTCGACTTGTTCCAGCAAGTCTGCAGAGCCGTCCAGCACGCCCACATGAAGGGCATCATCCACCGCGATCTCAAACCGTCCAACATCCTCGTCACTCTCCACGACGGCGAGCCGGTCCCCAAGGTCATCGACTTCGGGATCGCCAAGGCCATGGACCAGCGTCTCACGGACAAGACCCTTTTCACCCGCTACGACCACATGGTCGGCACGCCTGCCTACATGAGCCCGGAGCAGGCAGCCCTGAGCGGTCTCGACGTCGACACCCGCAGTGACGTCTACGCCCTCGGCGTCCTTCTCTACGAACTGCTCACCGGCACCACGCCCTTCGATTCGGAAACGCTGCGCCAAGCCGCCTTTGACGAGATGCGCCGCATCATTCGCGAAGACGAACCGCCCAAACCGAGCACGAGGCTTACCGCTGCGCAGACCGGCGATTCCTCCAGTGCAAAGACGCCCGCCCACCTTCCGCCCTCTGAGATCGCTCGCGACCTCGACTGGATCGTGATGAAGGCCCTTGAGAAGGACCGCGGCCGCCGATACGACACGGCCGCCGGACTCGCCCAGGACATCGAACGCTTTTCGAGAAACGAGCCTGTCACTGCCGGCCCACCAGGAGCGGGCTACAAGCTGCGGAAATTTGCCGCACGGAACCGCACCACGGTTACCGCCTCTGTGTTAGTCGCCTTCACCCTTGTCTGTGCCGTCATCTTTACCACTTGGGGAATGGTACGGGCGGTGAACGCCGAGAGGAAGGCGCAGGAAAACGAAAGCATCGCCAAGAAAGCAGGCGAACATGCGGAAGAGGAAGCCGCACGAGCGATCGAGGCTGAGAAACAGGCCGCCGCCGAAGCAGAGATCGCCAAGGCCATCAACGACTTCCTCCGCAAGGACCTCCTCATGCAAGCCAGTCCAGAGGTGAACGGCGACCGGGATCTCACCTTTCGGACCGTTCTCGACCGAGTCTCCGGATTGGTCGCCGAGCGTTTCGATGGTCAACCCCTGCTGGAGGCCGAGGTGCGATTTACCCTGGCCGAAGTCTACTTCGAAATTCAAGACGGCCAGGCGTATGCCACCGGAACGGAGCACGCCCACCGCGCAAACGCTCTCTTTCAATCACTCTTGGGACAACGCGATCCGAAGTCCATGCGAGCCGAGGCTCTCTCCCTCGTGCACGACTCCCTCGACTCCAAAATTCTCTGGCTGGCCCGGCCCGAGGCTCTCTACAGGATCTGCTCCCAGCTTCGCGATGTGGCTGAACGCCAAGGAGAAATTCTTGGCCCAAGCCATCCCGACATCCTCACCACCAAATACTACCTCGCTGGGCGCACTTCTACCCAGGAACGCCAATCACTCGCGGAGAGTCTCCCCGATCTCGATACGATTGAGGATCCGGATGGATTGCTCTCCGCGATCGGTATCCTCTCCCTTACTAGCAGGGATTCAGAATCCATTCGCAAAACCCTGGAGATCGCCAGGCAGAAACTCGGGAAACATCACGTCACCACGCTCAAGACGATTATTCAGCTGGGCGATTCCCTCGTACGCGAAGAGAACTACCTCGCCGCAGAAGCCGTCTTCAAAGAGGTCGTTCCGCTGTGGCGAAGAGCGTTTGTCCGTTATACCAGGTACGGGAAGGACCCAGGGCACGGGTATGCCAAAGCCCTCTTCCACCTCGGCAAGAAGGAAGAAGCTCAAACTGTTCTCAAGGAGTGGCTCGGGTCTCCTTACGAGACAACGGGTTCCCTGAGCTTGAGCGGAATAGAGACCGTCGTGTTTTGTATGTTCATGAGTGTCCAAGAATTGGGGGAGTTCCTGAAGTCTGACAAAGCCATGCTAACAAAGAAGGAGGACGAGCTTCTTGCAGTTCCAATTTCGGAAGCCACCGCCCAGACAGCGAGCCGCCTTATGAATCTTGCCAGAATCTATGCCCAGATCCTAAGTCGTGAATCAGAACCTGTTTGGTACGAGCAATCTCGTCATATTTATCCCTGGGCTTCAAGGGTTTGGCCTGAACCGTATACTAAACTCAGAGAGGAGTTTATCGGCCGAGAGCTCGCGTGCGCAGAACGCTCGCGTGCAATTTTTGAACACCTCAAGCCGACCACCTATGAATCCGATTATGCAAATGTCCTGTCACTCTTGGCAATACGCTACAATGAATTGGCGGTGAAGCTTGTGTCTAACAGGGCTCAAGTCGAGAATCTACTGAAGAGAGTTCATTGCTATATCCAAATCCTGCAACAGTCCTTTCTCCGCTTCGATACCAGTGAAATCCTTCCGGGGCAGCACTACCAGACAAGGCTAGGAAGACTAGATAGTGGGCTAGGAAAACTAGATCGTGTTCAGAGTGACGTCACACCAACGGTATCTCAGGTCTCGCAAATCGTTGGGAAGTGTCCCCTGAGTCGTTAAAATAAGTGGTGGTTGGTTAGCCGCATCCG
>CALFSW010000295.1 GCA_937916505.1 uncultured Verrucomicrobiales bacterium
GCCGCATCCCCCTAGAAAACACTTGGATTAGCCTCTTAAGTTGACGCCAATGGGTCGGCAGCTGATCCCGTTTTTCCCAAAGCCTCGCAAGCATCGCTGGTTCCTGCTCCACCAATACCCGTCTTGAGAGGCTTGGAAATAGGTCTCCCAGCGAAACCTGAAGCTTTTGACACGAATCGAAAAGGTCTGCCGGAAGTCGATAAAAGCCGTCGGGCCCCGGATCGAGAACGATGACGTGGCACCCGGGATCAGACGATTCGAGACGCGGACGGATCTGGTGTTCATAGCGATAACGAAACGCCATCGGATCATTGTAGAGCATCACCTCGGCACCACGCTCACTGAGCAGTCTGTCGACCGCATCGTTGCGAAAAAGCCCATCCCCATCAGCCACCACCCAGAGGGATGAAATCTCGGGATGAATCTTCGCGATCAAATGTTCTTCAAGATTGCTCACGCAGGCTCTATGGAAAAAATGGTTAATGCCTCAAGATTTGGCAACAAGGATCGCTGGCTCTCGATCTGTTCCATGCGGGTCGTCTCTTCGGCTTCGAGCTGCCGTAGGCGATACCCGCGAACCTCCGCAAGTCCCACTTGGTCCAGCATACGACGACGGGACAAGAAGTGATATTGAGCGCGCGCTTTTTCTTCCTCCCAGCGCCGGCGGTGCTGGCGTTCCATCTCCGACCAATGAGTCCGCCCCTCCTCGGCCGCAGTCTGATAGAGCTGATCATATACGGTCATGGCTTGATCGCCGCTTATCCAACCGCTTTCTGAGACATCAAGCGATGCCAGGCGGTCCCAGATATGGCGAGCGGTTTGGGCGAAGGATCGGTCATCCCGGCTCAGATAAACCGGAAAAACGCACTCTCTTCGGAAATCAAATGAAGCAAGGCGGAGCACCCAGAGCGACCAGAAGCCGTCGACAGCCTTGGGCAATCCCGATGCGCGAAGTCTCGGTATCGGTTCGCCTTTCCCATGCACCGGGGGCCGACTGAGCAAGGCGCGAATCCGAGGATGGTCGAGAGTGATCAGAGCACCTTCATCGTCATCACTACTTCCAGGGAATCGCATCTTCTCTTCAGCCTCGGAATCCGACCAGCGCACTTTGGCTGGTCCACCTGCTTCAGCCTGTTGAAATTCTCCTCCAGCTTGCTCGACGTGATAGCGCACCAGCATTTCAAGCAGATCACCCACCGGCTGGCTTGAAACTGTTCCCATCTCATTCCCTTCCAAGGCGCCATCGCCCTCCAAAATATTATGTCGACGATTTTCACTGACATCGAGACGAAGTCCCTCGGTGATCTCCTCTGCCTCCGTATTCACTCGGTCAGGATGAACCAGTGCCTCGACAAAGAGCCGGTCGAACATGCGGTTGCCTTCCACTGAGTCGAGTAGATCGGTGGTCTTATCGACGCCAAATTCGTCCAGAATGGTCTGTAGTTTTTCTTTCAGCACTTCCTGGATCCGGTATTCGACCGAATCCTCCAAGAGAAAGTTCAGAGAGCCTTCACCACGTTCTTCTGCCCGATGCGGTCGATGCGCCCGATCCGCTGCTCCAGAGCCATCGGGCGCCATCCCAAATCAAAGTTGATGATGACATGGCAAAACTGGAGGTTAAGCCCTTCACCGCCAGCATCGGTGGAAATCATGATTTGAGTGTTTTCTGAAAAACGACGCTGCACGGACTTTCGTTCTTCAAGCGCCATACTCCCGTTCAGGCAAACCACGGACATTCCCCTGGATTCCAGAAACTCCGCCAGCATCGCTTGCGTGGGCACGAATTCTGTGAAGATGAGGATCTTGAGTTGGGGATCTTGCTCTTCTTCCTGCATCTTGTAGATCCACTCCAACAGAGCTTTTGCTTTGGCGTCCGGCCCACTGGCTTCGACCTTTCTGGCGGC
Organism: uncultured Verrucomicrobiales bacterium; assembly: GCA_937916505.1. GTDB lineage: Bacteria > Verrucomicrobiota > Verrucomicrobiia > Verrucomicrobiales > Akkermansiaceae > SW10. The sequence continues at coordinate 1,905 of CALFSW010000295.1, forward strand.
TTCCAGAAGCACGCGGACTTCGTCTTTCTCGTTATCTTGCGCTTTTATCCGCTGGTCCAGAACGGTATCAAGCTGCTCCTGGCCATCCATCTCCTCCCAGCCTTCACCATCGGGAAAGAGTTCCAACTGCCCGGTAGGCTCGCTCAGGATGGCCAGCCGCCGCTCCAGAGTGGCGGCGATGGCGCGAGTCGAGCTACTGACCAGACGCTGCATCAGCACCATGAGGAAGCCAATGAAGGTTTTCTTCTCATGCATCGCCTGATTATAGCCCTCCCGAACGTATTCGGTGACCGCATCATAAAGCTCCCGTTGGGCTTCATGCCCTTCCCACGAAACTCCAACCAGCTTGGTCATCCGTGGTTTGAAGAGCGGACTGCCGTCGTGATTCACGGCTTGGCTCTTTTCCGTGCGGGCAATGAAAGGAGCCACGCGATCCCGGGTCACCGAGCCTTCATCGGGAAAGGCTTCGGCATCGAGGAGGGACATCAGGCGTTGAAAGGCATCAGTCTTCCCCTGGTGGGGGGTGGCGGAGAGTAGCAGCAGGTTCGGCGCGGCCTGGGCGAGGGTCTTTGCCATGACATGCCGGGCCACGGTATCTGCACTACCGGCGACCCGATGGGCTTCATCGATCACGATCATATCCCAGCCGGCAGAGGCCAAGCCAAGGATTCGCTCGCGATTAAAATTCTCGATACGATCCCGGTCCCACCCTTTCCGGTTCTCCAGTGGCTTCACCGCATCCATCGAGCAGATCACCCGGTCATGACTCTTCCAGACATTCTCCTCCTCCGAGATCTGCCGGTAGGCTTTGAATTGCGCAGGATCAAAATGACGAAAGTCTTCACCGAAACGCTCCTTCATCTCAACGATCCACTGGGGGATCAGTCCTTTCGGTGCCAGGATGAGCACGCGCTTCACCAAGCCACGGAGCTTGAGCTCTCGGATGACAAGCCCCGCTTCGATTGTTTTCCCCAAGCCCACTTCATCGGCCATCAGGTAGCGCACCTTGCCGGGATTCGAGACCACCTTCTGGAGAGCCCGGATCTGGTGTGGAAGAGGGATCACTGCGGCATCAAGCGGAGACAGCAGCTTGTCGTCATTGAGGAGATCGACGAGTCGACCGGCCACGGCAGCAAATTTCTCCCTGGAGCCGGCTGTCGATCCCGCTCCAGGCTCCAAGCCATTGAATGAGATCTCCTCCTCTCGATGGAGCAAGACGGTATTCAGTGATGGAAGCCATACCCGGTAACGTTGTTGCCCCCAAAGCTCATCGACTTCGACGATCTTGCCCGGAGCACGCTGAGTGCGCGACCAGATCCATGCAGCCTCTTCTGATGCACTCACGTGTTCGCGGGAGACGCCGCATCCTGGATGGTGAGAATTAAGAGATCGACGTTGGTAGAAGGGTTAGGGGGAGGAGAAGTACCGGCTTCCTCGTGCATCTGTCTCACTTTTACGGCTCGTTCGACGGCAATCTTTAATAGCTTCAGCAATGGAGGAATCTGCTGGGCTGAATGCTTGCAGTTCTTGGCATATTCAGACTTAAGCTGTGCTTCCAGCCTGGGTTTGACGTCAGCGAACCTGGCCATCTGCGCTGTCGTATAGTCCAAATGAAGAAGGAGCCAGTATTCGAAGCAGGGAGAGCTGTCAGCGATTTTTACTCCCTTTGCTTCTGCGAAAGCCACACCATCGTGGAATTTGCCATGTTCAACCGGAACGTCTGTATCAAAGACGATCCACAATTCATCGAAACTGGGGGCCTTCGATAGCCCGAGAGTTCCGTTTCTGTTCTCCTTCTTGCGCTTCTTGAGCTCCTCCAAGGCAGCCTCAGCCAGCTTCCTTGGATCACCTTTCCCGGCACCAACCACCTCGATTTCTACTGTCTGGAGGGCGAGCTTCTGTTTAAGAGCCTCAAAATACACCGGCTCGGTGACCTCGCCTTCAGTTACGATTAGAATTGCCTGCGCCGGACGCTTGCTTCCGCGTGGTCGCCTGAAGGATTTTGGATCCGATGAGATGTGCTTTTTCCACTTTTTACCCGCCACAGTTATCCTCCTTTCCAAGCAGACCATGGGGAATGAACGGCACAGCACCATAGCGACCGGCAAGGTAACCGCGGGCCAGAGACTCATCCTTACGCGGCTTATAGTCGCTTAAGGGATAGAGATGCGTTCCGCCCTCTTCGTCCTTGTCGGCGAACCAAACCTGATCTCGTCTTAATAGGGTTCGGTCGAGAAGCAGTGGATTGTGGGTGGTGAAGAGGAACTGCGCGTTGTTGCAATTAATTTTGGGATCGAAAACGAGTCGAAGCAGTTCGACAACCATCAGCGGATGCATGCTTGATTCGACTTCATCGACCCCGACCACGCATCCTTTCTTGAGGCTGTCCAGCCAAGGGCCGGCCAGGGAAAACAGTTTTTGGGTTCCGGAGGACTCCTCGTCCCAAGGAAGAGGATACTCTTTACCCTCGATCCCCCGGTGTCCCATGATCACTTCGACTCGCTTCGCGTCCTTCAAGAAGCGCGATGCGACTTCTTCGGATATTTCATCAGGGAGGTCCTCCCGGGTCACGGCGTGTTCCGTTGCCTTTGCCGAAAGGATTCCGATGTCTCCGTGACGAAGCAGCCGCACGATTTCGTTCCGCTCATTAGCCCCACGCTGCATGCAGCCGGCGGTGATGCCGGGAGGGAGCGGGGGAAAGTCCGCATTCACCCGCAGGAACCTAAGTTTTAGTTTGAACCAGCGATAGATCGGAGCGATCTGCTCGTTGTTCCACTTCGCCGCCGTGGAGAGGAAAAGCGCATTCTGCCTGGTGTAACCGACGATGTTCGGATCCCGCTTAAAGCCAGTCGGGCGTTTCGGGCTCCATTCATAGGCTTCGATATCCTCGTCCCACGACCTTTCATACCAGACACGCTCGGCCCCTTCGGGGAAGGCTGACAGGCTTTCGTAAAGGACGCGCTCACGATCAAGGATCAGTGCAAAGTGATAGCGCACCCCGTCCACCACGAAGCGCAGAACAAACTCCGCCGGCTGTTCGGGGGATTCCGGACAGAGCATGAAAGGCTCGACACCCGTTTCGTCTCCTTCGTCCAACTCCGTTGCTGAGTTTTCCACAAAGTGGTCGAGGAAGCTCAGGGCCTTCAGAATGTTGGTCTTCCCGGAAGCATTCGCTCCGTAAACTCCGAGCGCCCTTAATAACCGGATTCCATCCAAGCCCGGAAGCTCCGTTTCCATCACGTTGTCCGGTAGGTCCTTGTCGTAGTTACTGGCGACAAAGCTGAGCTTCTGCTCCTCCCTAAATGAGCGAAAATTCTTAATCGAGAGATCGATAATCACGCGGCAAATGTGGGGTTTGAATCCTGTAATTCAATTTTTTTAACGGATTTTCCGCAAAAATACTGGATTTACTACCTCAACTACCCCTCCGACCGCATTTCGGCCATGTCGTGGATCATTTGGAGTTGCTCGTCTTCCTCGATCACGTTGGTGGGGAGGTGGTCGGTGAGGGCGAGGATGGTGGTGTAGTCCTGGGCGGCGAAGCGGTCCTTGAAGCCGATGCGCACGGCTTCGGTGCGGACTTCCTTGAGCTTCTTGCGTCCGGCCTTCTTTGCTGCCGGGGTTGAGATTGGCAGGGTGCGCTGGTTCGGGTCGGCTGCGGTTGGGCGGGCGATGCCGGCTTGGTCGCAGAGTTCCCAGAACTCTTGCATCAGGCGTTTGTTGCGGATGGCTTCGACGTCCACGGCTTTGGCGGGATCGGGGACATACCAGCGATCCTTCGCTCGTTGTTTGAGTCGGGCATCGGACTTCTCGAGATTTCGGAGGTCCTTGTTCTGGGTGGAGAGGTAGCTGTGGATCTGGCTGGGAACGTCTCCTTCGCCCTCGTATTTGAGGAAGTTTTGACTCAGCAGAAGCTGTAGTTCGGGACGGGTCTCGAACTTCTTCCAGCTCGCGCCAAGCGTCTGCATGAATTCTGGTTGGATGTCCTGATAGGTTGAGGGGCGCGCTTTGAGGAATCCACGCAACCAGTCGATTGCGCTCTTCTCGTCTTCCACGAAGATACTCATTTGGCCGACGCCCTGCATCTGGGCGCGCTTCTTGTCCCATTCCGCCACCTGCTCGGGCAGGAAGAACATGCCTTCGCGTTCGGGAAACTTCTCGGCCAGGTCCTTCTGAAACTCGGCGGAGCTGAGAGGCACCGGCATCCCATGGCCGATGTAAAAGGCCACCATGCGGTCGTGCAGGATTCGGGGGTCCCGCTCGGCGATGAACTCCAGGTCGCCACCTCGGGGAATGACAACTGGTAGATTTCGAAGGTGGGTCTTCATAAAATCCCAGACTCCCTCTTGAGTGTGGCCGGATTTCTTGAAGCGATCTTCTAGGCCCCCGTTCGGTTTATAAGCGCTGATAACGAGGTCTTGTTTGACCGCCGTTGTCGTAGTTACAGCCTTGAAGCTGCCCATCTTCTTGTCCAACGCTGCTACGTTTGCCACAACAAACCCGGATTCCTGCAGGGCTGTCTGGATAGAATTCCAGACACTTGCTCGGGTATTGGAAAACTCAATTGTAACCCAGCGTCCTGGCTTCAGTGCAAGGTGTATCAACTTAAAGCAATCACGCATGATCTCGGCATATCCATCGAGGGTCCGGCCAGCCTTCCTTCTTCGATGAACTACTGCTTCAGAGTCAAGCCGAGTAGAAACTCCCAGCCAAGCTTCCCAGAGAAAGCTCAAGTCGGAATATATTATATTGCTACCAAATGGAGGATCAATAAAGACATAATCAAGGCTGTTAGGCGGAATACTGAGGTTTGCAGAAGATGCTGTTCCCAGAACAGGAGGTTGGTCCTTTTTGAAATCTAAAGCCTTAAATCGAGAGATTTTCCCAGAAAGAGCATACCAAGGGGAAATTTCTGCTGTCGTTGCTCCAACATAGAGAGTTCCGCTTAGAATTTGATTCACCTGCGAAAATCCCTTTGCCCGATATCGATTAACGTGCGAGAAGCCCATAAGAACTGATTGAAACCAAAACCAAAGGCAGCGCCTCATAGCCGGAGGGGAAGCCATGATCGCCTCCCTTGCAAAGGCGCACATTACAAGGTTTCTGCGGCTGTAAAATCCGTCCGCCGAAAATATGCCGAGAGATGTGTAATCACGCTCCAACCACAGGTCAGTATCACGCCCTATCGCCGTTGTGGGATACCAAGTGGCGATTTTCTGGCTACCTAGCTTCCCTATCAACGCAAGATCTTCTTCGTCCGGTGCTTTCTCGTGTAAGCGTCCGAGCGGCCCAGTCCCTGTGGGGATTTCTTGTCGGCTTGAGTTT
>CALFSW010000296.1 GCA_937916505.1 uncultured Verrucomicrobiales bacterium
CAACAAGGAGAATGACGCGAACCACTATCGAGGCACGGGAATCTTCCCTGCTGAGAACCACGTGCTCCTCCTGGAAGACGAGCCCAGCCGCTGCCTTCGCGAGGGCAAAATTTGGAAGCTCAAGCAATTGGAACTGAAGGACAATCAGGGAACAATCATCGCCTGCCGCGAACCGAAGGAAGGCGAAGACGGCGAGGCTAGCGAGGAGACGATGACCTTCGACGCCGCCACGCGCATCTGGCGCGGTCGCGAGCTTCTCGGAGTGGGTGATCTCATCGACGAAGGCACCTGGCCCGCCAGCGGAAAGAAATCCCTCGATGACCAGTCCGTCCTACTCGGGATCACCTGGAAGCCCACGCCGGACGGCGTGTTCACCCGCTTCCACATTTCGGATATCTGGCTGGACGACATCGCGATGCAACGTGCCGCTCAAAATCAAACCGAGACGCACAAGGCCTTCATTCGCAGTCGCTGGATGCCTGCCTGGGTCGATGCCGTCGAATATGGCAGGTTCGGCCACGCCACCGTGACTGCAACACTGTTCGGCGGCATGGACGATTCCCTCTACGCCGATTTCAAGAAGGATGTTCCCGCCCTGATGACTGCGGTCGAAAACACCTTGAAGCACACCCACGGCGCCTATGGACCCGCGCACATGGCCTGCAAAGGCCCCATCCTCGACGTCATCAAGACTGAAAGCGAGGTGTCTCCGGGTAGTAGCGGCATCCAGATTCGGTTCGAGACCGACCTCATCATTGAAGGCATTCGTCCCGGACGGATTGTCCGCGCCCGCCCCGGCAACTGGCCCCAGGTCCAGGTGCCACGCGAGGAATATGTCGGAGACAGCATTGAAGCCCGCTTCCCGACCCCGTCCATCTTTCCGAAGTACTGATGCGCGCCCCGGAAAAGACATCGATAAAATTCAATGACTTACGGCAGGCAGTGCCGTTCCAGCTTCCTAAGAGCTCACGATCCGGAAAATCCGCTGCAAAATAACATCTTGGCAATGCAGTGCGGAAATCTACGCTTTCAGCCAGTGAAGACCGCGCCAAAATCATCCGATCCCGGCAAAAGCACATTTCTGGCAGCGACGATGGTCGGTCTCTTTTTCGCTCTCTGCGGCATGAGCCGCGCTGACGAGGCATCAGAATATCCCTTATCCGGAATCACCAGCAAGCATCTCGGCATCCTAAAGGAAAACTGTTTCGACTGCCACAACGAGAAGAAACACAAAGGCAAGTTCCGGGTCGATGACCTTCCCTTGGTGATCAAAGACCCGCAGGATGCCGAGCGCTGGCAGAAATTGCTCAATGCCCTGAACGCCGGAGAGATGCCCCCGGAAGACGAGAAACAACCTCCCGTCCAGGTCAAAGCCGATCTGATCGATGACCTGGGGCTGGCCATGGTGGCGCTGCGTCAGAAGATGGGTGATCGGCACGGCCAGATCGCGATGAGCCGTCTCAATCAACGCGAATATCGAAACACCCTGCGCGAGTTACTGGGGGTTGAGATCAACGTGAGTCAGCTCCCTTCGGATCAAGGGCTAAGCAACTACGACACCGACGGCGCCAGCCTCTACGTCTCCAGCAACCAACTCGAATCATACCTGGAACTGGGACGCGAGGCGGTCGAGGAAGCGATTGATCGCTACCAGGCACGCAGGGTGTCGGTCCAACATCGGCATCAAGCCGAACAGCTCACCGCGCAGTACAAGGCGCATTTCATCAAACGTAAGGCGGCTGTTGAGTGGCGGGAAAAGTTGGCGGCAGCGGCGTCCAAGCCGAAGAACAAAGAGATCCTCAATACCCTCAAGGAAAAAGACCCGAAGAGGCCCGTCAAATACCTGCCCTACTACCGTCACTACGACGAGATCGCAGGGGCGCCGCCCGTTCCCTCCGACCCAGCCTTTCGCTTCTTCGACAAGCCGGAGCGCGTTGATCAATTCATCAGCAGTTCTTCCTCCCATCAGCACTACCTGTCGAAGTATCTCGAGTTGCCGGCCATCGACACCGGGGCCTTCATCACCGTGCCGACCATTCACCCCTCCATCGTGCCAACGGGCTACATCGCCTACAACCTGCCGGCAGATTGGCCGCCGGGAAAATACCTTGTTCGATTTCGCGTTGCTCGAGCAGAGAATGCGCCGGAGGAGCGCCGCTTCCTGGAGTTTGGCCTAAGGGTCCGCAACGTCGATCTTTTGAGTGCGCACGAGGTCACCGGAACACTGCAGGATCCACAGACTATTGAGACTTCGATCGAAATCACCCGCACCCATATGATGAGCAAAGAAGATGGAGCGCGCCAGATCTACCTGCGGGAGAAAGGCATGCATCATCAGTTCCACTATCCGAGGAGGGTCTTCGCGGATGCCAAGAAACGGAACGGGATTGGACCTGAGTATGTCATCTGGGTTGACTGGCTGGAAGTCGAGCGGGTGACAACCGAGAACCAACCGGTCCCGGCTGGAATGGAGGCCGCAGTGCAGCTACTCGGGGCCGGGGCCGGGAACAGCGTTGTCGATGATTCCGCTGTCGAAGTCGTCGGCGGCGTGTCGGGCCGCAGGGTGCGCATCTTTAATCCGGACGCGGGCGATCAGGACTACCTGCATCTGCGCGAAGTGCAGATTTTCAGGGGTGATGAGAATGTTGCCACGGGCGGCAAGGCTTCGCAAAGCTCGACGCACGGTAACGAGAACGACCGGGGCGCCCACCGTGCGATCGACGGAAGTCTCGCGACGTCAAACCACACCTCAAACAACGGTGACCCCGGCGAATGGTGGGAGGTGGATCTGGGCCGCGATGTCAGTATTGACAGAATCGTCATCCACAACCGCAACGATAGCCCGACCGTGATTTCGCGGCTGAAAAACCACACCGTCGAGGTCTTTGACGCGGCCGGTCAGCGGGTGTGGAAGAACACCCTGGGGCCTGAAGAATTGCGAGCTGGGTTTGCCGACTTTGCCGTCGAAGCGTTTCGCGGCGAGCGTCCTGACGATGACTATGTTGACCATTTGCTGAAGGTGTTTCAGAAGAAGCGGAGCGAAGAAGGCCAGACCCATCGCTCCGCCCTCACCCATACCCTGGCGATCGTGCTGAGCTCGCCAATGTTCCTCTACAAATCGGAAGCCTCCCCGGCGGACGGGCAGACAATCAGCCAACGTGAATTGGCCCAGCGTCTCTCGTACTTTCTATGGAGCGCCCCCGCCGACAAAACACTGCTGCGTTTGGCCGACGCGGGAAAACTGGCCGAGCCCCGGATCCTTCGCCAACAGACAGACAGACTGCTCAATGACCGGCGATCTGAAGCGTTCATTCATGGTCTTGTCCATCAGTGGCTCCATCTGGAGCGGCTGGACTTTTTTAACGTCAACTTGTTGAAGCATCGGACTTTTGACAACACCGTGAAAATGGCCATCCGCGGCGAGGTTTACGAGACCTTCGCCTATCTGTTCAAGCACAACCGGAACATCCAGGATCTTCTCGACGCCGACTACGCGGTGATCAACAACGTGCTCGGCCAGCACTATGGAATCCCCGGTGTTAGCGGCGACCATTTTAGGCGGGTTGACCTGCCGGAGACTTCGCCACGGGGTGGCTTGCTGGGCATGGCGGCGACGCACGTGATGGGTGGAAACGGTGATGAGTCGAGCCCGGTTGAACGGGGTGTCTGGGTGCTGCGAAAATTGCTGCATCAGCCGCCGCCACCCGCCCCGGCCAATGTCCCGGCAATCTCACGGCTTTCCGATCAACCGCTAACCACCCGCGAACGACTTGTCGCCCATCAGGAGAAAGCACAATGCGCCAGCTGTCATCGCAAAATCGACCCGATTGGATTCGGACTGGAAAACTTTGACGCGGTCGGTCTCTGGCGGACCAAGAACAGCTACGAAGTGCCGGGCGGCGACGGCAAAGGGGTGACAAAAAAGGAGTGGACGATCGACCCGGGTGGCAGTTTCCATAAAGGGCCGGCATTCGCGGACTATTTCGAGCTTCGCGAGCATATCGCGACGCAATCGGAGGCATTTGCCCGAAGCTTTGCCTCGGCAGTGGTGGAATACGGCACGGGACGCTCGATCGGTTTCAGCGACGAGGCCTTGCTCGACGCCATCACCAAGGAGGCCAAGGCCGGGAACAATGCGATTCGATCGTTTACTCATGCACTCGTGCAGCACAAAATCTTCCAGAAAAAATAAGGCAACGAACCTATGCAAAACGCAATCAGAAGACGCCCCTTTCTACGATCGATGGCAGGCCTATTGGCCTTGCCCGCATTGAATCTTTTCGCCGAGTCCCCGGCGGGCGTCGCCACGGCGCCACGCAAGCGATTGGTCTTCCTCAACTTTGGCTGGGGCGTCACGGAAGAGGGATGGTATCCCGCGATTGACCAACCCGGCCCCAACTACAAACTTCCGGCCGGCCTGGAGCCGCTTAAACGTCATCGCCAGGACTTCTCAATCATCCAGGGCCTCTGGCACAAGTACTGCCTGTTTAACGACGCGGGTCATTCCGGGAGCACCTTTTGGCTCACCGGCGCCAATCGTTTTGCCCAGCCGGGAGTCGGTTTTGCCAACACAATTTCCGCCGACCAGGTCGCGGCCCAGGAACTGGGGAAGCACACCCGGTTCGATTCGATCCAGATCAACGGCGGCGGCAATGTCAACGGCGACGGCCATGGGCCGGGGCTGTCATTGGCCTGGGATTCAAAAGGCAAACCCATTGGCGGGCAAAATGACCCGGTTCAATTATACCGTCACCTCTTCGCGGGCGGAAACGTCTCAGCCGAACAGGTCCAGCACCGCCTGTCCGAAAAGCGCAGCGTTCTCGACACCATGATGGTCAACGCCAAGCAGCTCGAAAAAAAGCTGGGGCGCACCGACATGGACAAGCTCGATGAGTATTTCGAAAGCATCCGCAAATTGGAGAATCGGATCGCCAAAGAAGAAACCTGGCTGCACGTCCCGCGTCCGAAGGCACCGATCGCCGAACCGCTGGTCAAAGGTGGCCGTGAACTCATTGAAGCCACCTATGACTTGATGATCCTCGCGATGCAGACCGACAGCTCACGCGTCCTGAGTTTTCGACAGCCGGTGCAGAGTCTGCTCAACAGCGAGGAGATCACCGTCGGGGGACATGATATCAGCCACTACCACGGCAACGCCGAAAAGAAGACCGCATCTCTGAAAAGAGACCTCGTTCAGAGTGAGATGTTGGCTGGCTTTATTGACCGGCTGAAAGAGACAAAAGAAGCCGATGGGTCGAGCCTCTTCGACCACACCTGTCTCGTCTACGGCAGTAATCTACGAACGGGGCATTCGCTCGACAACTGCCCGACGCTGGTGGCTGGCGGAGCATCCGGGATCAAACCCGGCCGGAACCATGTCATCGAAAAAGACACCCCCCTCAACAACCTTTGGCTAACTCTGCTCAACCAACTCGATATCCCAACGCAGCAGCACGGCGACAGCACGGGCGTCCTTGAGCAAATCATGACCTAGGTGGTCTCCCTCCCGGATTGCCTGGCATGAACAGCGCGGTAAAACGCTGATTCAGCCGCGCCGTCTGCTTCTGGATCAACTAAGCGATTAGGTGGATCTGAAAGTAACACAGTCCCGACTGGATCCCATTTATTCATGTCAGAACTCCGTTCAACTCTATACTGCTGCAAAATATCCGGATCCAATCCTTCGGCCCAATCAAAGGTCAACTCCACGACAACAGCACTCTGATCACCACTCACCACAGGCTTTAAAACAGGACGCAGAGGCACTGTTGGAAGAACCGGGATTTCAGCTATTCCACATTGTTCCGGAGGCCAGCAGAATCCAGGTCTACAAAAATATCCCGAATTAATCAGAGCCACCGGATCAAATTCGATCAACCATTGCCCATCTGGCAAATTGAATTCGAACCAACCGTCTTTATCCGTGGTCGTTACAACTGGTTCAACATCACCCTTTCCTTGGAACGTTGCCCGTATTGGGATTCCAGGAACAGGCTCATCTTGCTGATTTTTCAATCTTTCTCTGAGGACTTCTGCTGTGAGCCCTGAGCCAGCTAAAAAGCTGAGTCATAATAACAGTGTTATGCACGTTCTCACATCTCGCCGGGTGCTAAAATCTGCCCAGAAAAGAAAGAAAGAAGTCATAATCTCATCCGCGGACCACGCCTGTGCCGACTACCTCCCCCCTGGTATCCCCCTCCGGTCCAATCGCGCCTTCTGGGACCGCCCGCCAAAAGTGAATTCCTGCAGTATCAGGATCTGGTCGCGCATTCTCCAAGAAAAGCCTTTGATAAGCCAACTCCTCTCCACCCTTCACCACATCGAACTTCCCGTCTTGCACAAAGCGGAAAGACAAGGCCTGCGATTGTGGTAATAACAGCTATGCGCCCATCCCAATCCGCCCTTGCCTTGACCACCGCCGTCCTGTTTTTTTCAACCCTGTCCCCCCTTGTGGCAGAGGACTGGCCTTCCTGGCGAGGGCCCTCCCACAATGGAAGCCGGGCCGGCGAAAACTATCCGACCAAATGGAGTGCCGACAAGGTCGCCTGGAAAGTCGCACTCCCCGGGAAAGGGGCTTCTTCGCCGGTGGTGTGGAAAGACCGCATCTTTCTCACCGCACCCGCTGAAGGGATCGATACCGCGCTGGCATTTGATCTCGACGGGAAACAAATCTGGAAAACCGAGTTTGGCGTCTCAGCCAAGCACAAGCACATGAAGCTCGGCACCAGCAGCAACGCCTCGCCAGTCACTGATGGGAAAGGTGTCTTCGTTTACTTCAAAAGCGGCACCTTCGCCGCTCTCGAAATGGACGGGAAGATTCGCTGGAAACGAAACCTGGTCGAGGAGTTCGGTCCGCAGGACCTGTATTGGGACCAGGGAAGCTCTCCGATCCTCATCGGGGATCTCGTCATTCTTCCCCGCCTCCACGCGGGAGATTCGTGGGTCGCCGGTTTCGACAAGGCAACCGGCAAAATTCGCTGGAAGCAGGAACGCAACTACAAGGTCCCGGCTGAGAATGACCAGGGCTACACCACGCCGATTCCTATTCGTCATGGCGACCGGGATGCCCTGCTCGTGTGGTGTTCGGACCACCTGACCGCCTATGCGGCGGACGACGGTTCCCTGCTCTGGTCCTGCGGCGGATTCAATCCGAAGGCGAAAAAACTCTGGCCGCCAATCGCGACACCCGTGGTCGCGGGAGATCTCGCGTTGGTTCCGGTGGGTCGGGATGA
>CALFSW010000297.1 GCA_937916505.1 uncultured Verrucomicrobiales bacterium
CTAGCGGACTAACCGCTTTCATGAATCCAAGTAAGGCACCCGCCCGATCAGGGAACTCAACTTCGACAAAAAGCGGAGCTTTCATCAAAGATGGGGTAAACGGAATCACCCGATATCTCGTCGCAGCATCTTCCGTCACATCCAGTGCCCGGCTTGGATGCCTTTCCAACCAATGCGCAAAGCCATCTTGCGCCACATCCGGAACATCCAGAGTCAGAACCGGCGTCTGCGGATCGTTCAATGTCCGCCCATATTGCAAATCCCGAATACTAACCCCGGCTGGCAAATCAATCAGCAAACTGACCAACGATCCATTCTCTTCCGGAATCGAAAACTGCCAGCTTCGGTCCCGGCGTCGATTCACCCCGGCCTGTCTGGAAATCTCGGGAAGTTTCGCGAAATCCATGTTCGCACCACACAAAATGGTCAGCACTTTCTCTCCTTCACCGACCAGACCAGCCCGCTGCTGCTTTAGAAAACCAGCCAGACTCATAGCCCCGCTCGGCTCGGGAATCACACGCAATCCGTCCCAATGAGCCTTGATCGCCGAGGACACTTCTTCATTGCTGACCGTAATGATTTCATCGAGCTGACTGCGACAAATTTTATACGTTAGTTCTCCAACCTGAGTCACCGCCGTACCGTCACAAAAAACATCGACATACTCGAGAGGAACAGGCTTTCCTGCTTCAAATGCCGCCTTCATCGAGGCCTGGTCAACACCTTCCACCCCGATGACTCTCACTTCCGGCCACGAGCTCTTCAACAAGGTTGCCACAGCCGACGCCATCCCCCCTCCGCCGATGGCCACATAAACCCGGTCAAAGGGCCCTTCTCCCGAAGTGAAAATTTCATCGGCCAAAGTCCCCTGTCCCGCCATCACGTCAATGGAATCATAGGGGGGAATGAACGTCGCACCCGTCTCCCGGGCATCCGCAAGTGCGGCCTTCTGAGCCTCTGAAAAACTGTCCCCCACCAACTTGATTGAGACATGATCTCCGCCATGCGCCATGACCGCCTTCCGCTTCACCATAGGAGTCGGCTCCGGCATGTAGATCCGGGCCTTGGCGCCCAATCGTTTCGCCGCCAAAGCGATTCCCTGCGCATGGTTTCCCGCTGACGCCGCGACAATCCCACCCGCCAATTGCTCCTTCGTCAGATTGGCCATCGCATTATAGGCTCCCCTCCATTTATATGCCTTAATTGGCCCAAGATCCTCTCGCTTCACCCAAACCGGCTCAGCCAATCCCTCAACCGACATTGCCTCGAGAGGAGTCGGTGCCCCGACCTGATAAACCCGCGCACGAGCTAAATGGATTGCTTCCCGCAACTGCTCCACAAACTCCTCATTTTTCACAGGTTCTCTTTAAAAAAGTGTTGTTTAAAATCACATTCGTAAAACGACTTACCCGGATATGCAGCAGCCCCGACAACTTCCGAAGAAACTGATCAGGGCTGCTGTCCCCCCCAAAGTGTGAAACTTGTCCTCTAAAAAGCCTTTTTTTTCTAAGGTCGCAAGCACTTTGTCGTTCCAACTGTTTGGAAGCGATGGATTTACGCTGTTCAACTGCTCAATTGCTCCTAGAGTCCCGCCCGAAATGAGCGAAGAAAACACGCCCTCCCAGCCCCAATCCACCTCCGAGGAACTCATGGCCGTCCGGCGCGAGAAACTTGCGAAACTTAAGGCATTGGGACTCGATCCCTACGGTGCGGCATTTGAAACCAACACCACCCCCGGCGAGCTCAAAGCCAACTTCGAAAACGAGCGCCCTGTCAAACTCGGCGGCCGTCTCCTCGCCATCCGGGATATGGGGAAATCCGTCTTCGCCACCCTCGGAGATGCCCATGGGCGCATTCAAATCTATCTCAACATGAAGCAACTCTCCGAGACCGACTGGGCCGCCTACCAGTGCCTCGACCTCGGAGACTGGATCGGTGTTGACGGCGAAACCTTCACCACAGGCAAAGGCGAACCCTCCGTCAAAGTTGAAAAGCTCACCGTTCTCTCCAAGGCCCTCCGTCCCATGCCGGACAAGTGGCACGGCCTCTCCGATCGCGAGACGAAATACCGGAAACGCCACCTCGACATCATGTCGAATCAGGAAAGCGCCAACCTCTTCATCATGCGTTCCAAGATCGTCGCCGAGATCCGAAATTTCCTCCACGAACGCGACTACCTCGAGGTCGAAACTCCCATGCTTCACGACGTCGCCGGTGGTGCCGCCGCCAAGCCCTTCGAGACTCATCACAACGCCCTCGGCATGGACCTCACCATGCGCATCGCACCGGAGCTCCATCTCAAGCGCCTTCTCGTCGGCGGCTTCACCAAGGTTTTCGAACTGAACCGCAATTTCCGCAACGAAGGCATCTCCCGCCGCCACAACCCCGAGTTTACCATGCTCGAAGCCTACCAGGCATACGGCGACTTCGAAATCATGGCCGACCTTGTTGAGGAGATGGTCTGCCACCTCGCCGAAAAATTCTTCGGAACGCTTAAGATCGAGCACAAAGACGAAAACGGCGAACTCGTTCGCACCCTCGACCTCTCCCGCCCCTGGAAGCGCGCGCCCTATCAGACCCTCATCAAGGAAGCGGCAGGCGACGACTGGTTCGACCTCTCTCCGGATGAACGCCGAGCCAAAGCACAGTCAGAATTCAAACTCGAAATCCACGACCACCTAGAAGATTACGAAGTGACCCAGCAGGTTTTCGAAAAGCTCATCGAAGAGCACACCTTCGACCCCTGCTTCGTCACCCACGTCGACTCCAAGCTCATTCCTCTCGCCAAAGAAAACCCTGAAAACCCCTCCGTGATCGACGTTTACGAACTCATCATCAACGGGCAGGAAATCTCACCCGGCTACTCCGAACTCAACGACCCCGACGTCCAACGTCGTCGCCTCCAAGAGCAGTCCGGAGGAGAAGTCCAGGAGATCGATGAAGACTTTGTAGAAGCCCTCGAACACGGCATGCCGCCCGCCGGCGGCATCGGCATCGGTATCGACCGACTCATCATGCTCCTCACCGGAGCTCCCACCATCCGGGACGTCGTCCTCTTTCCGCAGCTCAAGCGGAAGGACTGATCAAATCCTCCCATTCTTCCCCAACCCGCCTGCATCTTCGATGCAGGCGGGCTTTTTGTTTCCGGGATATTTGGAAAAACCCATTATCCTGATATGATGTGGAGATGCACATCCTCCTCACCGGTGCCAATGGCTACATCGGAATGCGCCTCCTCCCCACTCTATTGGAGGCTGGGCATCACGTCACCGGGATCGTGCGTTCCATCTCCCGCTTTCCCTCTTCACAATTCCAGCAGTTCCTCGAAAGCAAGCAACTCACCCTCCTCGAAGGCGATTTCCTCGGTAACCTCCCACCGGTCCCAACCAATCTCGATGCCGCCTACTACCTCCTTCACTCCATGGGCGCCGGCAGCGACTTTGCCCAACGCGAGGCCGACTGCGCTCGCCGCTTCGCCAAATGGATTCTCTGCAGACAAGTGATCTACCTGAGCGGACTTGTTCCCAAAGACTCGCTTTCCACCCACCTCGCCTCTCGGGAACATGTCAATGCCATCCTCCGCAAAGGCCCCGTTCCTGTCACCACCCTCCGTGCTTCGATCATCGTCGGCTCCGCCTCCTTCGAAATCATTCGCGACCTCGCCGAGAAGCTCCCCTTCATGATTACCCCGAAGTGGACCGCCAACCGCTGCCAACCCATCGCCATTCGCAATGTCATCGGCTACCTCATCGGTGTTCTCAATCACAGAGAAACCCTTGGCCAGGAGTTCGACATCGGTGGCCCCGACATCCTATCCTACCGCGAACTCCTCCTCGAATATGCCGAAGCCCGAGGTCTCAAACGCGTCATCATCCCCGTTCCCTTTTTCAGCCCAGGCCTCTCAGCCCGCTGGCTCTACCTCGTCACCGCCGCCAGCTATCCACTCGCCAGGTCCTTGGTCCAATCCCTCGTCAACGAGACCATCTGCCAGGACCAACGCCTTCAAAAACTCATCCCTCTAG
>CALFSW010000298.1 GCA_937916505.1 uncultured Verrucomicrobiales bacterium
GACAATTGAGATCAGATCGCAATGAAAAATCACCACTCCTTTGTCAGTCCATATTGACCGGCCAGTTGGAGTAAACCTTCACGCATCGGCCATTCATCGGGACGGTCGCATGGTCCTTCGTGACGATTACTCGCCCCTTTCAGCATCATACACCCGGTATTATCACCCATGGCACGAATGGTCTCAATCTCCTCCGCCGAGAAGCGGAACTCCTCCGGAGTTGCCGCATAGTCACGGATCTTATCCTCGATCGGCACCGCATCGTCACCTGCTTCCTGAATCACGGTCGGCACGACACACTTGACGGGATCTTGCGAAAGGTTCCATGCCGATGCGAATTGGATCATGCTCAGATCATGTTTCTCGGCGATGGCCCGCATCGGAGCCATGGCGTCATTCCCCCGTTCGACCCAACCTTCGGGACGGTATGAGCGGTGATCTCCCGGGCGAAATTCGTGCCCGGGCTTCATGTCACCATGAAAAAGGCCACCGTAGTCCACCACACGGGTCAGGATATCAACCTTGTTCGCCTGAGCTGAACTCAAAACGTGCTGACCGGGCCATGGCTCCAGCGGATTCAGAATAATCATCGCCCAATCGAGAACCTCCCCGAAGTTTTCGAAGACATGCAAGAGATCGAGGGTGAATCCATTGGCCGGTCCGGGGGCAATCCCCAGTCGATGGGAAAGTCCCTCTTCTTTCAGTCCGTTCATACCCTTCCATACGGCATCACTGGTGTATCCGATCTCATCGGGGTTGTGCAACATGACGAGATCGAAGTGATCGGTCCGGCAATCCTTAAGCGAGCTTTCACAGGCTCTCCTCAGAAAATCGAGATATCCCGCCGCCGGGCGAAGCGATGGATTGGTAAAGCGCGGGTAGCCTTTACTCCCCTCCCTCTCACCGTCCACAAAGTCGTGCCCCAGCATTCCAACCAGACAGTAGCTGTCACGGGGAAACTCTGAAAGAACCTCTCCAAGCGCAGCATCCGCTTTGCCCTGTCCATAGACATCAGCCGTCACAAATGTTCGGATCCCCGCGTTGTAAGCGACACGGATGCACTCCTGATAGCGATCTTCATCCAAAACTTCGCCAAAGTGCATATATCTTCCACCGCTCCATGTGCCATAACCGGTCCGGGTCAAATTCATGGGAGGAATAAGCGGCATTGCCTCCGATCTTTCAAGCGGGACTTTTTCAATCCCACCATGAAGCTTGACCACTCCGATTCAAAAAGTGAAAAGTCTCTCGATGCGCGCTCTTTTCCTTCCGGTCCTCGCCGCCGTTCTTTTGCCCTCCTGTTCCGACAATGTCACCGGCCTTGGCAATATGGGATCACTTCCCCCTCCCGATGTTCGAAAAGCCCAGATCGCCGCCGAACCCCGGGGCGACTTTTACTACGGCCGAAGATATTTCGTCAAAAGAACCCGCTTTTGGGGCTATCTTCGAAAACCCGGCCAGTCCGCCAAAAGCGCAAAACTGGTCATTTTTAACGAGTCACAAAAAAGAAATCCCGATCGCCTTCGCGAAGATGGCCCTGGTCCCAACTACGGATTCGACAACAACTACGAATACAAAATCTACGGCCGTTATACCGGCCGCACCTTGTATGAACCCAATAGCAACCAGTTCCTCCCCGAGTTTCTTCTCTCGAACTACGACCTCATTACCAAGAACTCCGGGTGGCTTTTTTCCCCCGCCGACCGCTATAATCCAACCCGTGTCACCCTCCTTCCACCACAATACTGATCCGGACTTTGTGAAATATTTCACAAAGTCCTTGCGACCCCCGTGGAACGGGAGTTTCATCTCCCTGTCTTAACATGAGCGAGACCACGACTTACGAGGCTCCGGATGCCGCCGCAGTGGCAGCAAAAGCCGCAAACGATTACCAGGCGGAGACCGATGATGTCCTCGGCGAAAAGATGGTGCTCAATATGGGCCCTTCCCACCCCGCAACCCACGGCGTTCTTCGCCTTGTTCTGGAGCTGGATGGCGAAATTATCGAGAAGGCCGAACCCCATATCGGCTACCTGCATCGCGGTGATGAAAAGATCGCCGAAAACATGCACTATAACCAGTTTGTCCCTTACACCGACCGGCTGGACTACCTCGCACCGTTGGCCAACAACGTGGCCTACGCCTGCGCTGTCGAAAAACTCATGGGCTGGGAACTGCCGCCCCGGGGCCAGGCTCTCCGCGTTCTTTGCTGTGAATTGGCCCGCATTTCCTCACACATGCTTGGTGTCGGAGTCTGCGCCATGGACGTCGGCGCCATGACCGTCTTTCTCTATACTTTCGCCGAACGGGAAAAAATCTACAACTTTTGCGAGCAACTCACCGGGGCTCGGTTCACGACCTCCTACACCCGGGTTGGCGGCCAAATCCGCGACATTCCCGAAGGACTGGACAAGGACATCCTCAAATTCCTCGATGAGTGCGAAAAAACCATCGAGGAGATCGCAGGCCTGCTCAATAAGAACAAGATCTACCTCGAGCGCATGTGCGACGTTGGCACCATCAGTAAGGAGGACGCCATCAGCTACGGCATGACCGGCCCAAATCTCCGTGCTTGCGGCGTTGCCCGTGATCTCCGCAAAGACAACCCCTACCTCGGTTACGAGAAATACGACTTTGATATTCCTGTCGGAGAAAACGGCGATTGCTACGACCGCTACCTCGTTCGCATGGAGGAAATGCGCCAATCAATCAAGATTGTCCGCCAAGTCCTCGCCGATTTCCCGGAGGGCGAAATCAATGTGTGCGACACCAAGTCCACCCTCCCCGAGAAAGAGCGCGTTCTCATGTCCATGGAGGAACTCATTCACCACTTCATCGTGGCAACCCAGGGAATCGATGCTCCCAAAGGTGAGGTTTATTTTGCTGCCGAAAACCCCAAGGGAGAGCTCGGCTTTTACATTCATTCCAAGGGCGGCGGAGTCCCCAACCGCCTGAAGATCCGCGCCCCGTCCTTTGTCAACCTTGGCATCTGCGCCGAGCTTCTGAAAGGCCATATGGTTTCCGACATCCCCGCAATCCTCGGCTCCCTCGACTTTGTGATGGGCGAGTGCGACCGCTAAAATTTCCCCTAACTGATTTTTTCAAGGTGAGTTCTAAAATTGAAGTCCCCCACCCTCGCGCCATCGACCGCAAGCGCCTGGAATATATTCGTCTCTATGCTCCCGTTAAAGTCGACGTTCCAAACGCACGACTCATCGAACGCGACGCCCTGAGGTACCTTTTCAAAGATCATCCAAAGCCACGCAGGAACGACCGGGAACTCGTAAAACGCGACCTCCCTGAACCATCGGTCCTGGAGAAGAATGTTCTCTCGCCCGAAACCCCCGGCTCGATCAATTTCCCTCCCTTCAAGATCACTCCCGAACTGGAGAAAAAGGCCAACCAACGCATCGCCCAATATCCCGCCGATCAAAGTCGCTCTGCCGTCCTCCCCCTTCTTCACGAAGTCCAACATCACTTCGGTTTCATCAGCCCCGAATCCATCGACTGGGTCGCTGATAAACTCAACATCGCGCCCATCAAGGTCGTCGAGGTCGTCACCTTCTACCCCGGCTTCCGGCAAAAGGCTCCCGGGAAGCTTCACTTCCGCGTCTGCCGGACCCTCTCCTGCGCCATGGGTGGTTCCTACGAACTGATGGCCAGGCTTTGCGAAATCACCGGCATCGACCGCAGCGGAGCGGATGGGCAAAAAGACCCGATCTCGGTCTCACCTTGCGGCAATTACTCAGTCGAATATGCAGAGTGCCTCGCCTCCTGCGGCACCGCTCCGGTTTGCCTTGTCAATGATGACTTCCACGAAGGCCTCACTCCCGACAAGGCCAAGGATCTCATCGCCCAATATAACGGTTAAACGTTTTCTTTCCCATGTCTGACATCAAATACCTTCCCGGCAAGGAACCTCACGAAAACGAGCACCGTCTGATCTTCAAAAACGTAGATCGTCAGGGCTGGGACACGTCCATTGACACCTATCTCGAGGATGGTGGCTACGAAATGCTCAAGAAGGGTCTTGGCATGGATCCCAAGGCCGTCACCGAAGACGTTAAAGCTTCAGGACTTCGCGGCCGGGGTGGTGCCGGCTTTCCCACGGGCATCAAGTGGGGCTTTATCCCGCCAAATAACACGAAGCCGGTTTACCTCATCTGCAACTGCGACGAATCGGAGCCGGGCACTTTTAAGGACCGCTATATTGTCCACCAGGATCCTCACCAACTGATCGAGGGCATGGTCATCTCGGCCTACGCCGTTTCCGCTCACACCGCCTACATCTACATCCGCGAGGAGTTTCCCGAGGCCGCCATCACGCTTGAAAAAGCCATCGCCGAGGCCCGCGAAAAGGGCTTCCTTGGCCAAAACATTCAAGACTCCGGTTTCGACCTCGAAATCTACGTCCACCGTGGCGCTGCCGCCTACATTTGCGGTGAGGAAACCGGGCTCATTGAGTCCCTCGAAGGAAAGCGCCCCTACCCACGGATCAAGCCTCCTTACTTCCCTGCCGCGATGGGCCTCTACATGGCCCCGACCATCGTCAACAACGTCGAGTCCCTCTGCCACGTCGTCCACATCCTCCGCATGGGAGGGCAGGAATACGTCAAACTCGGCACCCCTCGTAACTCCGGAACCCGCATCCTCTGCGTTTCCGGCGATGTCAAAAAACCCGGCTACTTCGAAGTCGAGGTCGGTAAGGTCACCTTCCGCGAACTCCTTTACGACATGTGCGGCGGTCCCAAGGACGGTCGTAAATTCAAAGCCGTCATCCCCGGTGGTTCTTCCTCCAAAATCCTCCGTTGCAACGAATCCTTCAAAATCGGTCGTGGCGATGATGCCAAGGACTTGTCCTTCTGGGACCTTCCCCTCGACTTCGACACTCTCGCCGCCGCCGGCTCCATGGCTGGCTCCGGCGGAGTCATCGTCATGGACGACTCCCGCCGCATGTCCTGGGTCCTCAATAATATCACCCACTTCTACGCGCACGAATCCTGCGGACAGTGCACCCCGTGCCGGGAAGGTTCGACGTGGATGAAAAAAGTCTCCGACCGCATCGAAAACGGCCAGGCAGTTCCCGAGGACGTCAAAACCCTCGAAGAGATTGCCTACCAGATCGACGGTAAGACGGTCTGCGCCTTTGGCGAAGCCAGTGCCTGGCCTGTCGAAGCCATGATCGATAAATTCCGTGAAGAACTCGTCGGCGAAACTTCCGACACCAACGACTTCAAGACCGACGAGCGCATCGCACAAGAGGAATTCCTCTCAAAGGTCCAGTGATCAGATCCCTTCACCTCCTCTTGACCGCCTTGGTGTGCGCCTCCTGCTCACCCAACGTTTTCGTTGTTGACCAGGACGGAACTCCGATTCCTTTCGCCCAGATCCACCCGCAAACACGGAGCTTCAACTGGCCCGTCGTTGAGACTGATGAGAAAGGCTCGGCCTTCATCCATCAAGATCTCCCTACCATCGAGTTTCTCCACGTTTCGAAAATGGGTTACCGCTCCCCGCCGCCGGTGAACTATAATCTCCCAAAACCCATCACGGTGGTTTTGGAGCGGTGACACCTGTTACCGCAAATCAAAAAAGCATCATTATTAGCCCTCCCAATTCACGGTGGTCCGGGGGGCAATTCACGGCATCATTGAGTCAGGCTGCCAGGATTCGGAACAGGTATTCCCTCACTTAACCCTCCTGACCCGGCGCTTCACGAGTTCATCCGCGACCACCGCAACAAGCAGGACCACGCCAACGACGAGGAATTCCATGTGCGATTTCAACCAGTCGATCAGGTTAATCATGTTCTTGAGTACCTGCATCACCGCCGCTCCGATAATGACCCCCAAAACCGTTCCTGATCCTCCTCTCAAACTGCATCCACCCAACACGGCTGCCGCAATCGCGTAAAGTTCGTAGAAGTTTCCAAATGCTCCCGGTTGCGCGGAGTTCCCATCGAGCACGAAAAGAAGTCCTCCCAATGCCGCCAGGACAGAACAAATCACGTAGGAAAGAGTGACCATCCGATCCGTGTTGATCCCACTGAGCCGCGCCGCCTCCTCGTTATTTCCGAGCGCGAAGAGGTATCGCCCCCAGATCGTTTTATTGAGAAGGAGCCAGGCAAAAACCCCAACCACCACGAGTAATAAAAATGGCATTGGAATCCCAAATTGGTCGGTAATTTGCAACTTTCCGGTGGCCAGTTTGCGAAACTCCAAATAACCCGACCCAAAGCCCTGGGTCTGATCTTCGGCAAATCCCCGCGTTGCTCCCCGATAAATCAGGAGTCCACACAACGTCACCACAAAGGGCTGCAGCTTCACCTTGGTAATGAGAAAGCCATGTAAGAGACCAATCATGATCGCGACCAGGAACGCCGCTGTCACCGCCGCAGCCGGAGACCATCCATGCTTCATCACCAGCCACGGAATCCCACACCCCACCAGACAAACCACCGAACCAATCGAAAGATCAATCCCTCCCGTAATGATCACAAACGACACTCCAATCGCCAGCAAACCATACAAAGCGGTTCTCTTTAGAATTTGCTCCTGATTAAAGGGACTGAGAAAACTTTCACCGATCACCGTCGTGAAAATATAAAGAACGATCAATGTGATCAGGATTCCGAAAATTTGTTTCATCTTAAGATTGAGTGGCCAGATTCATAATTGCTTCTTCCGAAAAATCCGACCGGCCAAGCTCACCGGTCAGACGTCCTTCCCTCATTACCAGGACGCGATCCGCCATCCCCATGATCTCATCAAGCTCACTGGAAACGAACAGAACAGCCATGCCTTCGCTTGCAAACTTCTCCATCAATTGGTAAATCTCCTCCTTTGATCCGATGTCCACCCCGCGTGTCGGTTCATCAAGGAGAAGCACTGTCGGGGAGAGAGCCAGCCACTTTGCCAACACGATTTTCTGCTGGTTTCCTCCCGAAAGAAAACGAGCTTTCTGCCACGGTCCGGGCGTCTTAATCGCCAGAGCCTTTGTCATTTCCCGACAAAGCCTTTTTTCTTTTTCTCGATTCAAGAATGGTCCGCGCGCATCCATTTTCAAACTCGCCAGACTCGTATTTTCCTCCACCGTCAGGTCCAAAATCAGCCCTTTTTTCTTCCGGTCCTCAGGCACAAAAGCCAGACCCAGAGACATCGCCTCGCGAGGAGATTTTGGCAGCACCCCTTGGACTTTTCCAGCCAGCGGAGGAGTCATTCCAAAAATTGCTTCCAGCATTTCACTACGACCGGCCCCAACCAGCCCCGCAATCCCAACCACCTCACCGGCCCTTACCTGCAGATTAATTTCGTGATCAGGATTCGCCTCCGTCCGCAGCCCCTTTACCGAAAGAGCGGGTTCACCCAATTCGTGCTCGGTCCGTTGATAAAGTTGCGAAACATCCCGCCCCACCATCAAACGCACCATCGCCTCATGAGTCGCCTCCCCGACTCCCAATTCTCCAACCTTCTCACCATCTCGAAAAACGACAACCCGGTCTGACACCGTCATGACTTCAGCCAATCGATGGGAAACGTAGATGACGCTGACTCCCTGCTCCTTCAGATCGCGGACCACCTCAAAGAGGGTCTCCACTTCCCCATGGGACAGGCTCGACGTCGGTTCATCCATGATGATCACCTTCGCTCGCGTAGACAAAGCCTTGGCAATTTCAACGAGCTGTTGCTTTCCCAAACTGAGTTGGGAGAGAGGCGTTTCCGGATCAATTTCAAGCCCCACCTTTGTGAGATACTTGCGAGCCTCCAACCGGATCGTTTTTTGATCCATAAAACCAAACCTGTTGGGCTCCCGACCAAGAAACAGATTTGCCGCCACACTCAAATTCTCAGCCAGATTCAATTCCTGGTGAATCAGGGAAACTCCCTCCGCCTGCGCCGCGGCCACCGAGGAAACATCGAGTCTCCGCCCGTCCATTGTAATTTCGCCTTCATCAGGCTTTTGCACCCCGGCAAGTATCTTCATGAGCGTGCTCTTGCCCGCTCCGTTTTCCCCGATCAGCGAGACCACCTCTCCGCGCGCGACCTTAAGGTCAACGCCCTTGAGAGCGACAACACCAGGGAAACGTTTGGTGACTCCTCGGGCCGAGAGCATCACTTGCCCAGCTTGGCGTTGAGGTCTTTTTCGAACTCCTCAACGTTGTCCTTCCGGATGATCCGGGCCGGGATTTCGATAATGCCATTCTCAGGGATCATGCCGGTATCACCGCTCTTGATCGCGTGCAGCACCTTGATCGACTGATAGCCATAATCGTATGGATTCTGAACAACGGTGCCATAGATGATTCCCTCCTTAATCGCGGCAAGCGTTCCCGCATGCTCATCAAAACTCACAACCTTCACCAGGCCAACTTTGTTTGACTGCTTGAGTTCCTCGACAATCTGCGGTGCGTTGTAGTCGAAAAGCCCCACCATCACGGCCAGATTACCATGCTTCGTCAGCGCATCCGCGGCATTAGCCTTCGCCTTGGGAGAATCCACTCCATCCAAAAGGGTATCCAGAATGCTGTATTTTTCACCAGTCACCACCTGTCCGGGAGCATCATAACGGGATGAATCCTTTTCCCGCCCTACCAAATTATCGATCAGTCCCTGCCGGCGCTGGCGTGAGTTCAGTTGAGAAAGATTGCCAATAAAGATCACCACTTCTCCACCATCGGGAGCCGCTTCCTTGACGAGATCACCCGCGAGCCAGCCGGCCTCGTAGTTATCGATGCCAATGAAAACCTGTCGGTCGGAATCAGGAGCGTCGGTGTCCACCGTAATCAACGGCACCCTTGCGGCAGCTTCGTTGATGAAGCCGGTTTGGTTTTCAGGATCCCCAACCGCCATCGAGATTCCATCGACGCCCTTGCTGAGAAGGTCTTCAATCTTGGCCTTCTGATCGGTGATTGACTGTGGCGTGATGAATTCCGTTTCGACTCCCAGTTCCTTCGCGGCATCTTCACTCCCCTTTTTGCAGATCTCCCAGAAGTTGCTGACACTTGGAGCCACCAGCGCGTAGCTGGCTTTTCCCTCTTCCTTATCTCCGCAACCGGAAAATGCGAATGCAGTGAGCGCCATCGTGGAGGCCAATAACTTTTTCATGAGGCGATGATCAAACCGCCTTCAAGCCTCTTGGGCCAGCAGAAAAACACCCCTTCCCGGGGACTACCGAAACTGTTTCGTCTCCTCCAGGAAATGATAGCCCGCCTCTGCCAACCGATTCACAAGAGCTTCTTGGTCCAAACCATGCGTCTTGCAGAGATCATCCAGCGAGCTTGCATTATTCCGTAACTCCGTATTCGCCAAGCCTACCAGCAGGTGGGGATCCATCGATGCGAAGGTTTTGAGATTCATGTTGGAGCGGTGAATAAACTTGAATCGAGTTGACATCGAGGGCTTTTTCCGACAACAACCCGCCGCGCGGCGTCGGAAACGTCGCACCCCGAACTTTAAGGGCATCCCATGAAAAAAGACATCCATCCCGACTACCATCCCGTAGTCTTCCAAGACATGACCACCGGTCACCGCTACATCACCCGTTCCACCGCCAAGTCTGACAAGGTAGAGGAAATTGAGGGAGTTGAGCATTTCGTGATCTCGATGGGCCTCACCGCCGATTCCCACCCCTTCTTCACAGGTCAGAGCACCTTTGTGGACACCGAGGGACGCATCGACAAGTTCCAGAAGCGCTTCGGCACCGTTCGCCGTGCCAAGAAGCCCACTCGCGGCTAAACGAAGGAACTCAAATCCTTTCATTTTCAAAAGGCGGCTCTTCTCGGAGCCGCCTTTTTCGTTTAGATCGTGACTCATGGATGAAGCCGTCGAAAAACTCCTCCCCGCCATTGAGGAGCAACTAGCCTCTCCCGAGACCCCCTATGTTCTCGAGGCATTCGAACGTATCCTTGGCGAACCCGACATCGAGGAAGAAGAAGCAAAAGCGATGCTCGCCTTTTGCCTCGCTGACGAGATCGAGGCCATGATGGCTGCCGAACGCCCCTTCAACATCGAACGCTACCAAATGCTCCTTGGCCTGCTTCCCGTGATGCCGGAGGGCCGATAACCCGGTTCAGGCTTTGTTTCGGATACGTAAATTGCTCTTTCGCCCCGGCCATTTCCATCTTAAGATCTCTCCCCGATGGGCATCTTCGACAAACCCCGCCTCAAGCGCGCCACCAGGAGTGGCGACAGTGTTCCCGATGATCTCTGGACAAAGTGCCCCGATTGCGGGGAAATCATTCACACCCTTGATCTCAAGCAAAACAATCTGGTCTGCACCAAGTGCTCCCACCACTTCCTCATGGGAGCCTTTGACCGCTTCGAGCTCATTGCCGACGAAGGAACCTTTGCAGAAACGGAAAACGATCTCATTTCGACAAACCCCCTCGGCTTCGCCAACTACGCCGAAAAAACAGAACTTCTCCGTAGCAAGACGGGCCTGAAAGATGCCGTCGTTACCGGAAAGTTGGAGATTGGAGGACACCCCGCCATGGTCGCGGTGATGGACTTCAAATTCTTTGCGGGCTCCATGGGATCGGTCGTCGGTGAAAAAATCACCCGCGCCATCGAGCAAGCCACTGCCGAAAAGCGTGCCATCATTATCTTTTCATCGTCTTCAGGCGCCCGCATGCAGGAAGGCATGCTCTCCCTCATGCAGATGGCCAAAACCTGTGGCGCTCTTGCCCTCCACTCCGAAGCAAAGCTTCCTTATATTTCCGTCTTCACCCACCCCACAACCGGCGGAGTGACCGCATCCTTTGCCACCATCGGCGATATCAATATCGCCGAGCCAAAGTGCATGATCGGCTTCGCCGGCCCCCGTGTCGTCAAGGAAACGACTCATCAGGATCTGCCCCCCGGCTTCCAGACCGCCGAATTCATGCTCGAACACGGATTGGTCGATGCCATCGTGCCGCGAAGAGATTTGCAGCGCAAACTCGCATGCTATCTGGGCTACACCATGCCGGAAAAATAAGCGGCTTATTTCGCGACCACTCTCGGCGGGCTCGTATTTCCATAACGATCCACCGCGCTCACCGCGATGGCATCGGGCACCCCCTTCAAAGTCACCTTTGTTCCGCCGACCACGGTGCTGAACATCCATGTTCGTCCCACCCGGACCTGCACCGCATATTTGGAACACCCGGCAACGGCACCCCAGGCAACGTTGACATTGCCACCGGATATCGCCGCTTTCACTTTCGGAGTTGCCGGTGGTGTCCTGCTCACCCACGGCATCGGCGGAACGAGGGCAGGCTCTTGATAAAAGTTTTTCACCAGGGCATTGCTCACCCCGCCCCGATTATTCATGAGCGATTTCATGCTCCAAAACACATGCCCCACGTAGTTTTTCCCAACACTGCGCGTCAATGAAACCTGATTCACAATCTCACTGGCAGGACGCCCGGGGTCCTCGCTGGAATTGATTCGCGACGAAGCAATTCCGGGCCAAACAGGACGGGTCCCTTGTGAACGCCACCACGCAATCAAGCGGCTAAAACTCTGGGGACTGTTGATTCTCCAATAGAGCTGGGGCGTCATGTAATCACACCATCCTTTTTGGAGCCACTTCCGCGAATCAGCAGAAAGGTGGTGATAGGCATCAATACTTGCCGTCGTCCCGCGCGGCACTCCGGGACGCCAGATTCCAAAAGGACTAATCCCAACCCTCACCCATGGCTTCTTGGCCTTAACCGAAGTATACATTGCCTTCACGAACCCATCGGCAGCCACCCGGCGGGCGGCTGGAGACTTTCCATCTGGAAACACCTGCTTCGCCCGCCCCCGCGAATCAACATCAGGATAGGGATAAAAGTAATCATCAATATGGACACCATCGACGTCATACCGGTTGACCACATCCATAATGACCGCCAGCGCACGTTTTTGCGTGAAGGAACTTGAAGGGTCCATCCACTTATAGGTTTTAAAGTTCCGAATCACCGAGGGATGAGTTCTCACCACATGATTCCGGGCCGTCGGCATATTCTTGTTTGGAAGGGCTCGAAATGGATTGAACCAGGCATGAACCTCGATCCCTCTCGCCTTCGCCTGCTGAATGCAGTATGCCAAAGGATCATAACCCGGCGAACGTCCCTGGGTCCCGCTGATCCAGTGACTCCAGGGCTCCAGACGTGACTGATAAACCGCGTCCGCATTGGGACGGACCTGAAAAATGATCGCATTCATTTTCATCGCGGCCATCCGGTCCAGAATCGCCCTGAGCTCAGCTCTTTGCCTATCCGGGCCCAAGCCCTTCTTGGACGGCCAATCGATGTTGTAAACACAGGCCACCCACGCCCCACGAAACTCCCGGGGCACCATCGGCACCCGCTCGGCAGACGGCGCATATCGCTGGCCCAATCCAGATCCAATCAGCAGAGCGAAAACGAAAAATATTCTTAACATTCGTTAACATCATCCAGAATCCCCCCTAAACAACAAGGTGAATCCTCGCCAGTGGCCTGTCCCATCGAACAAAAACTCTCCGCATTGTCGAACAAACGTTCCAAGGAAAGATGCCGGGACGCCCCTCGAAAAGCCGGGCTTTGACAGATCCCGGCAACCGGGATCAAGGCAGCAAGGTCCAAACTCAACTATTCATGCTCTTCGATCTTTCGCTGATATCTCTTTCGATAAGCTCGGGGAGATTGCCCGATAAGTTGAGAGAACTTTCGCGAAAACGCGCTGTGATCATAAAACCCCACTTCAAGCGCAATACTCGTCACCGGCTCTTCACTGGATGCCAACATCTCGCAAGCCCGCAGAACCCGTAATCTCATCACGTAATGAGTGGGGGTTGTCTTGTAGATGTTTTTAAATTTCCGCTCCAACTGTCGAACCGACATCCCCGCCTCTTTTGCAATCTTCGAAATCGAATTTGTCTTCGCAAAATTTTTCGTGAGCAGTTCGGTCACCGCCTCCAGGTCATCATCAAGTTTCACCCGGTAGCTCCTGACCAACCCGCACAACCCGGCCACTTCACCACTCCGGGTGAAAAACGGAATTTTGTCAGTCGTATACCATTCGGGCACCCCGATCTCGTTCGGGAAAAGCTCAACCATGTCATTGATGGGCATTCCTGTCTCCAGAACGCTCCGGTCATCCTGGGAAAACTTTTCGGCCATCTGGGGAGGAAAGATCTCGTGGTCCATTTTTCCAATCAACTCGACTTCCTCATCAAAACCACAATGGTGCACAAATGCTCGGTTTCCTGCCACCAGTCTAAGATGCGAATCCTTTGCAAAATACATTAGATCCGGAAGGTATTCGAAAAGATCACGCACTGTCCCGGGACGAAGAGTTTCGATCCAACGCGCGACATCTTCCTGATTCATGTCGCAATCATACACAAATAACACGCTCCCATACAAGCCAGCAGCCCCCTTCCTGATCTAATCTCCCCTCATAAATGTCCAACTCACCGAATATCGCAATCGTCGGCCTCGGCTTCGGAGCCGAATTTATCCCCATCTACCAGCGGCATCCAAACGCCAATCTTGTCGCCATCTGCCAGAGGACCGAGTCCTCGCTCAACGAGATCGGCGACAAATTTGGCATCACAAAACGCTACACGAGTTACGACGAACTCCTCGCTGATCCCGAGATCGATGCCGTCCACCTCAACTCCCCCATCCCGAACCACGCCGAGCAAACAATTGCCGCTTTGAAAGCGGGCAAACACGTCGCCTGCACTGTTCCCATGGCCACCTCGGTCGAGGACTGCAAGGCCATCGTCGATCTCTGCGCCTCTACCGGACTGAGCTACATGATGATGGAAACCGTCGTCTACGCCCGCGAATTCCTCTTCATGAAGGAACTCTACGACAAGGGCGAGCTCGGCAAGCTCCAGTTCCTCAAGGCCTCCCACCAACAAGACATGGAAGGCTGGCCCGGATACTGGCCCGGCCTTCCCCCCATGCACTACGCGACCCACTGCGTCGGCCCCCTCCTCGGCCTTGGACGTCATCAGGCCGAATACGTTTCCTGCTTCGCTTCCGGCACGATCCGCGAAGAAATGCACGAATGCTACGGATCTCCCTATGCCGTCGAAAGCTGCCACGTGAAATTCAAGGACTCCGACCTCTCCGGCCTCGTCTACCGTTCCCTCTTCGATGTCGCCCGCCAATACCGCGAGTCCATCGAAGTCTACGGCGATAAAAAAGGCGTGGAATGGCCTCTCATCGAAGGAGAGCAACTCGTCGTCCACACTGCCAGCAAGCCCGAGCCCGAGATTCCCGAGCGCGTCGAGTGCCCGGACTACGCCCATCTTCTTCCCGATGAAATCGCGCCTTTCACCACCGGTGGTGTCTACGGCGGCGAAGAAGGCGAAGACCATCTCAGCTTCACCCAGGGTGCCGGCCACGGCGGCTCCCACCCCCATCTGGTGCACCAATTCGTCGAACTCCTCCGTGGAAACGGCGAAGGTTACCCCAATGCCGTCCAATCGGCCAACATCACCTGCACCGGTATTCTGGCCCACGAATCCGCTCAAAAAGGCGGCGAAATCGTCCGTCTCCCGGAGTTCACCATCCAGTAAAGGGGCAAACCAACCTAACCCGGGGCAACGCCCTGGATCCCCATCTCACAAGTCCCCAAGCCCTGTAAGGGCAATCTAATTTAACGTCCGACCAAACATTTCCATCCACTATGAAACGCCTTCTCATCCTCCTCCCGCTTGCGCTCATCGCGTTCCTCTCTCTTGCCCAAACTCCCCCCGGGAACCCGGCATCCACAAAAGAGGGCCCGCTTCGCATCCTCTTTCTCGGACACGACCAAAAGCATCACAACTCAAACGAGTATTTCCCAATGCTGGCCAAAGCAACGGGACGGGAGGCAATCTACTTCGACTATCACACCGATGTCGAGAAGGCCCTTGGCGACTACGACTACCTCTCCCGCTTCGATGGTGTCCTTCTCTATGCCAACCACGATGGAATCACGCCCAAGCAATTCCAAAACCTCTCCCGCTTTGTCAACGAAGGCGGCGGCTTCATCCCTGTCCACTGCGCGAGTGCCTGTTTCTCAAATGAACCCGGCTTCACCAAACTCGTGGGAGGGAAATTCGCCCACCACAAAGGCAAGGTATTCGCCACCTCCATCATCGCGCCCAACCACCCTGCAATGAAGGACGTCAAAGAATTCAGCGCCTGGGATGAAACCTACGTCCACTCCGGACAAACCGACGACCGCGAGATCCTCATGGTCCGCAAGCCCGAGGGCGATGACAACGTCACCACCCCGGAACCCTGGACTTGGACCCGCTCTCAAGGAAAAGGCCGCGTCTTCTACACCGCCTCCGGCCACGACCAACGCGTCTGGAGCAAAGATGAATTCCACCAACTCATCAAATCAGGCATCCTCTGGGCCGTCGGTGAGGCCCGCCGTACCACCTACGAAAAATTCATCTCCTCCCGTGCCCCCCTGAAGTACGAAAAACGTGATAATATCCCCAACTACGAAAAACGGCCCGAACCCCTCGCTTTCCAAATCCCTCTCTCACCCGCCGACAGCCTCTCCTACACCCAGGTCCCCGTCGGTTGGAAACTCGAACTCTTCGCCTCCGAGCCCGACATCATCAATCCCATCTGGATGCAGTGGGATCACCGTGGCCGTCTCTGGGTTCTCGAAACCATCGACTACCCGAACGAAGTCCGCAGCGAGGACCCGGGCGATGACTCCCTCAAAATCCTCGAAGACACCAACGGCGACGGCAGGTGCGACAAAGTCACCGTCTTCGCGGACAAGCTCAACATCCCCACTTCCTTCGTCTTCGCCAATGGCGGCGTCGTCCTCCATCAGGCTCCCCACACCTTCTTCCTCCAGGACACCGACGGAGACGATGTGGCCGACAAAAAAGAAATCCTCCTCAGCGGCTGGGGCACCAATGACACCCACGCCGGACCGTCCAATCTCCGCTATGGCCTCGACAACCACATCTGGGGCACCGTCGGCTACTCCGGCTTCTCCGGAAAAGGCACGCGCTTCGGCATGGGCACTTATCGTTTTGGAAAGGACCTCTCGTCCCTCGAATTCCTCCACCAATTCAACAACAACACCTGGGGCCTCGGCTTTAACGACAAAGGTGATGTCTTCGGCTCAACCGCCAATCGTCACCCCTCATTCTTCGGAGGCATTCCCGCCACCGTCTACGAAGGAGGAAAAGGCCTCACCGCCAAAAGCATCGCCAACACCGAAGCCTTCCAACCCATCACCCCCAACATTCGTCAGGTCGATGTCTTCAATGGTTACACCGCAGCCGCCGGCCACGCCTTCGCCAACTCGGACAACTTCCCCGAATCCTGGCGCGGAAAAATGGCCTTCGTCAACGGACCCACCGGCAACCTCCTCGGCAAATTTGAAACCGTTCAAGATGGCGCCGGACACCTCTCCAAAAACCGACACTCCCTTGTCGCTTCGGCCGATGAACACTTCTCACCCATTGCCGCCGAAGTCGGGCCCGATGGTAACCTCTGGATCGCCGATTGGTATAACTTCATCATCCAGCACAACCCCACTCCGAACGACAATCGTGGTGGCTACGCTGCCAAAACCGGAAAAGGAAACGCCCACGTCAATCCCAACCGCGATCGCTCCCATGGCCGCATCTACCGACTCGTCTGGGAAAAAGCACCCGCTTCTAAAATCACCTCCCTCGATCCAAAAGACACCGCGACCCTCGTCTCCGCACTCAGCAGTGACAACCAATTCTGGCGACTCACCGCTCAGCGTCTGCTGATTCAAGGAAATCATACGAGCACCGAAGCAACCCTCCGCAACCTCACCAAACAACCCGGCGTCGCAGCCATCCACGCCTTCTGGGCCCTCCACGGACTCGCTCTCCTCAAAGAAGAAGACATCCAATACGCCCTCCTCTCCAAAGATCCCGCCCTCCGCCGAAATGCCATCCGCGCCCTCGATGATCAATCAGCAACGAAGCTCATCTTCGAATCCGGTGTCATCAACGACCGAAACCTCGAAACCCGCCTCGCCGCCTTCGTCACCTTGAGCACGGTCCCCACCACTCCCGAAATCAAAACCGCGATCTCCGGCCTCCTCCTCGACCCCATCAACCAAAAAGACGAATGGCTCCTCGCCGCCCTCCAGGCGGCCTCCAAGCGTCATGGTGTGAACCAATCGATCGCATACAAAGCAGGACCAAATCTCCTCATCAACCCCACTTGGACTGAGATCAGTTATGCCGGTCGGTCGGTCCGCGAAAACAATAATGGCGTCTTCCATATCCGTTCAGACAAAGGCTCCGATTCTTCCTTCTCCACCAACCTGAAGATCACCCCCAACACCTCCTATCGACTCAAGGGTGAAATTAAAACCAGTAACATCAAAGGAGCGAAAGGAGCACTCTTCAACATCCACGAACTCCAGGACCCCGAAAAAGGAGCCACCAAGCCCCTATCCGGAAAGACCGACTGGACCGGGGTTTCCCTCGATTTCAATTCCGCCGGTCACTCCAGCATCACGATCAACGCCCTCTTCGGAGGCTGGGGATTGTCCACCGGCCAAGCCTGGTATCGCAACGTGACCCTCCACGAACTCCTTCCAGTCCCCGTCGACGCCACCCCCGTAATCGCCGCCAAACCCGACGCCGTCCGCGGAAAGGACATCTTCCTCAAGCACCAAACCGCCGCCTGCAGCCGCTGCCACCAGGTTGCTGGAGCAGGTGGAGTCATCGGACCCGCGCTCGATGGCATTGGCGCCCGCAAGGACCAAGCCTATCTCCGCGAATCCCTCATCGAACCCGGCAAAACCATCGCCGAAGGCTACCCCGGAGAAGTCTCCCCCATGCCCCCCATGAACCTCCTCCTCACCGACCAGGAAATCGAAGATGTCCTCCTCTACCTTCAGAGTTTGAAATAAGGGTTCATCGCCGATTTCGGAGCAACTTTAATCAGAGCCTGGCAATCGCACCCCCAATCGCCTCAGCCATCCCGGCTTCCGTCCGGATATAAATCTCCTGCAAACCTTTCTCAGATTGCATCACGGCCTTCAACCCTCCTGACACTTCGCGCTGAATCCGAATGGCCCCTGTCGCACCTCCCTGCCCCAAGGATTTTCCCCCATAGGATCTCCCGATAATGAACCCAATCACTCCGTCCATCGCCTCGATCTTCTTGATGAGGACACGACACTCTTTGGAGGTAGATTGATGACGTCCACGAGAAGGCATAAGCGCATGAGGGTTAGCCGTAAGTCCCCACACTTTCAAGCCCAACAGGCCGGAACCTCTCCATCTCAACCTGGTTCCAGGTCGACACCTTCGACAAAAGCTGGCAGTGCCTTGTCGCTAAAGGAGAAGGATCGAACTGGCGAATTCACCGGAGAGGCGACAATGACGCCCTCGCCTTCGCCGGAGGGAGCGCCGACATCTTCGGGGGAAATGTGAATGACGGGGAATGCCACCACGTCCTCGCCCACCACGTCCTCGCGGTCTCGGAAGCCGGAATTTCAACCCGCCTCTTTCTCGATGGGGCCCTCGTCGCCACCGGAAATGGCCCGGGCCTTGGATCGAATGGAAAGCCCATGATGATCGGAGAAAACCCTGACGCCAGTGGAAGGGCCGCGTTGATGACCTCGGCATCTTCTCCTCGGCCTTAAACGAACATCAGGCCAAGGCGAGCCACACTCTCGCTCTCGAGCCCAAATTCGAATACCCCCCCGGAGATGTCAACCAACTCTTCACCGCCCTCTCGGTTGAACTTCAACGCGACGACGGAACCATCGTTTATCTCAATGGAAGCGAAGTGTTTCGCTCAAATATGAACAGCGGAACCGGTGACCACTTCCTCTTCACTTTCATTCGAAACCTTGCTGACGACGACCTGAAATACACTGTCCAACTTTCCTCCGACCTCGTCAATTGAACCAATGACATCGACGATGTCATTCTCTGGAATTCCACTCATAACGGCGACGTAACCTCCACCGGGCAGTATCTCATCGCCGACACAATCGGACAAAACACTCGCAAGTTCGTCCGCATTCACATCTCGCAACGAGAGTAGCGATCGGGACTTAAAAACGTCCCCATGAATTCTCCACCCGGGGGGCTGATCAAAATCCGACCTGCACACGAAAAACGGCAGTTCCCCCTGACGGATTTACAAAGGTGTAAGTGACAACCTCCGTTCCCGTTCCGTCATAGGGATTCTCAATCTGACTCAGAGTCATCGCCCCGGAGGCATCAGTCCAAACACGGCCTCCTTCGCTCCATTCCAAGCGGTATTTTAATCCGCCCGCAACTCCCAAGCGTCGACGAAAGCTCATCGAAAAGAACGATCCCTGCTCCGAAGCGACCATCATTGTCGAAAACAACGGCACGCTCCCCCCATTTTCAGGCCCGGAACCACAGGCATACTCCATCAAATTGTTCTCACGATCCTTGTCCGGGTCCGACTCTCCATTGCGATCAAGAGTCGTGAAATGGCGCTCTTCCCAATCGTCACCGATGCCATCGTTGTCCGCATCAACCAAAACCGCAGCCTGACGTAAGCGGGTTTTCAATGCTTCTCGATTCGCCTTATTTGCGAGATCAAGAGCGGTGAGATTAAAGGGCGGATCCAAGGGCCGGTTCCAGGCGTCAAGAATGACGACATCACGATAGTTTGCCCCCCAGGAAACCGCCACGTTCACTTCGTTGGTATCCTGCAACCACGGCATATCACGCCCCCCGGTCATCAGATCGTTCGAACTCTCATTGCTCAGATTCCAATTCACCCCGAGAATCTCGATCTTATAATCGCTCTCTTCAGCTTGAAGCTCCTGAAATATTTGCGAAAGGTAGCCAAACTGGCTCCGGCAGTAACTTCATGTCGATGAGCCGAAATAATAAGCCGTGACCTGATGGCGATAATTTGCGGGAGAAACTTTCTGCCCAAATCTCGGCGAGGTCTCGTTGACATCCGAAAGGGAAAAATCAGCAACCGGCCCGGCCGCCCAAACCGAAGGAGCGAGAAACAAGGTGAAAAGAAGCGGTCGAATATTCATTGTCGGATCTTTTCACAATCGTCTCCTACAGGCAATGGCATGTTATTCCTGCCTGCACCTATCTGCAGGAGAAAAATCCGCCCGACCTCGGAAAAAACCACTCTCTGTCTCCTTTCCGCCATAAAAAAAACAAGACCTCCATTCTTGAATCACGCTCCAAAAAACCCAAGATCCTCCTATTGATGAAAAAACCACTCCTCGCATTAGCCGCCCTTCTTCCGCTTACTGCTTCAGCCGCGAAATATTCCATCAACGCCCGACCATTTGGCCAGGTCGACGGAAAGCCGGTCAAACTCTATACCCTCTCCAATGAATCAGGGGCGAAGGTCTCGATCACCAACTACGGCGGCACGGTCACTTCGCTCGTCGTCCCCGACAAGAACGGCAAGATGGGCGACGTCGTCCTCGGCTTCGATACGGTGGCGGAGTATGTCGAAAAAAGCCCCTACTTCGGCTGCATCACGGGGCGCTACGCAAACCGAATCGCAAAGGGTAAATTCACACTCGATGGCAAGGAATACACTCTCGCGACAAACAACGAACCAAATCACCTTCATGGCGGACTCAAGGGCTTCGACAAACAGATCTGGAAAGCCACTTTGGGAAACACTGGTGACAGCCCGACTCTCACCCTGTCCTACACCAGCCCCGATGGTGAAGGAGGATACCCCGGCACTCTTGAGAACACGGTCACCTATACCTTCACCCAGGACAACGCACTGCGTATTGACTACAAGTCAACCACTGACAAACCCACTGTTCTAAATCTCACCAACCACAGCTACTTCAACCTCGCGGGCGAAGGGAGCAAGACGGTCCTCGATCATCACCTCCAACTCAACGCCGGTCGATACAACCCGGTCGACAAGACTTCCATTCCCACAGGCATCGATCCGGTTAAGGGCACTCCTTTCGACTTTAGTAAAGCCACCCGCATCGGCGAACGGATCGATCAAGACCACGAACAGCTCCAGAATGGCAAGGGATACGACCACAACTTCATCTTAAAGGATAGCCGGAGCGATAAGCTGGTTGTTGCGGCCATCGTCACAGAGCCGACCAGCGGCCGTGTCCTTACGGTCTCCACCACCGAACCCGGCATCCAGCTCTACACCGGCAACTTTCTCGATGGGCCGGAGGGCAAGGGTGGCAAAGTCTATCCCCACCGCTCCGCTTTCTGCCTCGAAGCCCAAACCTTCCCCGACTCCCCCAACCAGAAAAAATTCCCCTCACCGGTGTTACGCCCGGGCCAAACCTATACTCAAACCACCATTTACCGGTTGGGAGTTTCCAAATAATTCTTCCATCGAACCCTCACCCGGCGGTCACCCCGCCGGGTTTATTCGGTACAGAAGAAACCCCGGACCAAACCCGGGGCATCCTTTCTCTTCTGATTCCACTCGCGGCCCGTCGGACTTGGAAAGGAGGTGTCACTCAGGGCCGGGCGGAAAATACAAACCCAACCTATTGGATTTCTCTCTCCTCCTGATCTTTGAGCCCGGGGTTCATCCAGCCCGTATAGAAAAAATGCCACAATCCCCTTCCGGAGATTGTGGCATGAGTTGTGAATCTATTCTGTCCACTTATTCGTTCTCCACCACGCGGAAGAAGCGGCGAACATCGATTGGCTCAAAGAGCGCAAAGGTGTAAGTCGTGAACTCTCCACCAGAGGCAACGCTGTCATTGATGTCCTCACCAAAATCAACCAGATCGGTCGAAGTGAAGACCGCATAGGTCTTATTATCACGGGAGTTCCACGTCAAGGTGACTTGGTTGGTCTCCGCATTGTAATCAATCGAAGTGATTTCGGGTGGAGCGAGTGATCCCGCTTCGCCGAAGTATTCAATCTCTGACATGGCGTGGTTGGCATTACCCGTCCGGGTGACATCGTATCGGATGAACATGTAGGGATCCGAAGCAAACGGGAGGTCAATCCGGGCAGTCTGATTCCGCGTCGCTCCCCAGATCGAGGTGTCGTCGGCACGCTCGTAGATGGTCTCAAAATTGATACCATCGTTAGATCCCTGGATTTGGAAATCGAGAGGATCACGGGCCGGTGTGTCGTTACTCGAAGTCAGGGTAAAGTGAGTCAGCGAGACCGGGGTCTCAAACTCAACAGTGATGTTCTGGGGAGCCCCGTTACAGCACACTTTGTTCTGCCCGCCGCCAGTTAAGTTGTCGAATACGTCGAAGAATCCTTCGCTACCGCCGAAGTTACCGAAGTATTCTTCGCTAGAAGCCGTGATCCCAATCCAGTTAAAATTGGTTCCTGCGGTTTGCGGTGTATCAACGCCTGCCGGAATTGTTTCCCCTTCAACACCATCTTCTTCCGGATCGGTCAGATCTCCTCCCAGCAAGCCTCCAATAAGGGTAATTGTGGGAACGGCTGACTTACTATCAGGATCGTTGGGATCGGTGGAGTTATCGAC
Organism: uncultured Verrucomicrobiales bacterium; assembly: GCA_937916505.1. GTDB lineage: Bacteria > Verrucomicrobiota > Verrucomicrobiia > Verrucomicrobiales > Akkermansiaceae > SW10. The sequence goes on from CALFSW010000298.1 coordinate 22,433, forward strand.
CTCAAAGCCATCTTTTTGATTATCACCATCGGAATCGGCCTTATTTGGATCGGAGCCAGTTTGAGTGGCACTGACAAAGGTCCCGCCACCATCCTCGACGCCATCTAAAAGTCCGTCGTCGTCGCTATCGGGGTTGCTCGGATCGGTGCCTGTTTCGGTAGCGCTCACGAAGGTTCCACCTCCGTCCTCGACTCCATCCTTGTAGCCGTCACCGTCGGTGTCTTCGTTGCTGGGATCGAGCCCACTTTCAGATTCCTCGAGGTTGGTCAGACCATCCATGTCGAAGTCATCATCAGGTCCCTCCGAAAGGTCGTCGAAAAACTTTATTTCAAAGCCGTCATCGAGACCATCCATGTCCGAATCGAGTGAGGCGCTGAAGGAGGTTTCAAGGAGTTCATAGTCTGCAATATTGAAGGGATCCCCGGTCTTGTCGCCTTTCTCTTTTGCGGCGAAGAGCTGCACCTGGGCACCACCCCCTCTTTCCCAATAGACGAATTCCATCACATGATTTCCGTATGCGAGTTGGATTGCTCCAAGAGTGGTCGTTGAGCCGCGGTTGCGATCATCAATCGTAGCGACTTCGCCATCGATAAACAAACCGCCACCGTCATCCGAGTTAAAGCCGAAGGTGTAAATTCCGGGCTCATCGATGAAGATTGAGCCTGAGGCTATGAGTCCATAATCGTTGGTGTCCGTGTCCTGCCCGGGAAGAACCGGAAAATTACGCGAATCCGGGAACGGTCCCTGGGCGTTTTCCCGGAAATTAATGTCGATCTCGGCGGTGTTGGTTTCGGCGATGATATTCGCCGGAGTGTCAAAAAGAGCACGGGTATCGGCGATTGAGTTCAGTGCGACAGAGGAAGTGGCGTTGCGAACCGACCATCCAGCGGGAACGCTTGCGTCGTCGTTAGGATCGGACGATGATTTGACTTCAGAGCCATCGCTGAAGCCGTCATTGTCGGTATCTGCAAGATTCGGGTTCGTTCCAGTATTGTCGGCATCGACAAAAGTGCCGGTGTTGGTTTCAACGAGGTCGTTCAGCCCATCGCTGTCCGTGTCTACACTCAAAGGATTGGTTCCGGTATCAGTGGCACTGGCATAAATTCCGGTATTGGTTTCCGCGCCATCCTTGATGCCATCGTCATCGCTGTCGTCGTCCTGAGGATCGGTCCCGGCGAGGAATTCATCAAGGTTGCTTGAATCATCCGAATCAAGATCGCCTGCGGCATCATTCGTCGTATGGTCGAGACCGTTGGCATCTTCATAGTCGTCCGGCATGCCGTCGCCGTCGCTGTCGGGAGCAGAGACCGCGCTGAGACTGTCGATTTCCCAGTTTGGGGTCAGCGTTCCCACCGCGCCCTGGTCATTGGCCATCAGGAACTGGAACTGAACGATGTCACCGGCACCGAACGGAAATGGGCCGGCCGTGCTCGTGATGTAGGTTTCCGCTGCGTGACCGGGAGAGATTCCGCCAAAGGCAGTCAATCCTCCGAGGGCGTGCGCGCCGATGAGGTTCCCGGTGTTGTAACCGTTCTCGGTGAACTTTGCACCTTCGACATAGACAAACGATCCTCCATTGACGCTAATATATAGTGCAGCGCCATCCCAATCGCCGCCCTCAATATCGTAGCGATGATCAAAACTCACGACGTAACCGCCGGTCGTACTTACGGTGAGTTCCGGACTCGTCAATCTTGTATGCTCGTTGGGCGCACCATTTGCCGAACCGTCTGTCGACCAGGCTCCGGCTGCAGTATCGTAGGCCCATGGATTATCATGATTATTTTCGTTGGTGACGGTGAAGCCACCATCATTGGCGTTAAAGTCCTCAACGAGTAAATCGACAGCCCCGGCAGAGGAGACCATCGTAATGGCCACGAATGGGGCCATCGGCAGGTTTTTAGTTAGGTATTTTGACATAATGGCTCAGTGATGAGAATCACAATCCATTAGCCTAACGGGGGTCCATAGGTCAAGAATATTCCTTCCGTTTTATTGCAAGA
>CALFSW010000299.1 GCA_937916505.1 uncultured Verrucomicrobiales bacterium
CAGGTAGCTCGTCAGGCTCATAACCTGAAGGTCGTAGGTTCAAATCCTACTCCCGTAACCAATGAAAGCCGTTAACCTACAGTGGGTTAGCGGCTTTCGCCTTTTCAGGCGGGAGCGTTCTCGATTGCGCCAAAATGTCCCTAAATGCGGGTTTTAGCGGCATCTATTGCGGGAAGTGTCGCGGGAAAATTATTTGCGACGAGTTTACTGGATGATCAGTTCCTCTATCGAAAGATCTGTGACGCACTCTCTTTCTCCACTGAATATCGTCACCTTTCCCGAATGGGAGATCCATCGGGCTGGAATCCGGCACCCTTCATACCAAGACCAAGCAGATGTCTCGTAGTTGGCACCTCGTTTGATTTTTTTCCAAGTGCTGCTGGAAATTGCTTTTGACGATTCGGCGTCATCGTTTCCCCAAACCGCAGTGAGGCTGATCCTTGATCTCTGTTTTCTCGATTTTTCCATCGTTGAAAATGTTAAGTGGCAAATATACAGAGGAGTCGAGGTTTGCGCTACTTGTCTGATTCATTCGGATCTTAGGTCATGTCTCCCAGAAACTCTGATTCAGGATCGGTCGCGGTGATGAGAAGCTCTTCTCGGGCCCTGGTGCAGGCAACGTAGAGGAGGTGTCGTTCAGTCGTGTAGACTTCTTCGAGGTCCGCTTCGTCGGTGATTTCTTCGATCCTTTCTTGGAGGGGAACGATTTCGTCATCGCAAGCCATGATGATGACCGCCCTGAATTCGAGGCCTTTGGCTAGGTGCATGGTGCTTACGGCGATTTTTCCTGGTGCCGGGCGACTGGTGTTCTCCAGCTCAGTCCATTCGATGCCTGATTCTCTCAAGGCGGCCCGGACTCGGGGTAGTTGGCCTTTGCTGCGGACGAAAATCCCAATCTCGTCAGGTGAAAATTGCCTTTCGATGAGCTCATGGAGTCTCTTCGAAACGGCGCTAATCTCTTCGTTCTGATTCGCAAGAATGGCGATCTCTGGCTCGGGACCGTTAAAGATGGAGACGGTTTTGCTTCGGGATTCTTCAACTCCGTCGGTATCGCGAAGAGTCTCGGGCAGAAGCTGGTCGGCATTCCTCCTGATTTGATGACTCGTTCGGTAATTCACGCGGAGAGTTGAGGACCGGCCTCGAATGTCAATGCCCATACTTTTCCATGAAAAAGGCCTCTGGAAGATGCGTTGACCAATGTCGCCGGCGAGGAAGAGATTGTTTTCTTGATCCTTGGAAAGACTGGCGAGGAATCGGAGTTGCGGCACCCCGAGGTCTTGAGCTTCATCGACAATGACATGGTTAAAGTTGCCGGAATGGGATTCTGATAAGGCTTGGTAGATGGTCGCCCAGGTGGTTTTTCGGGCGCGACCGAGATGTTGCTGAATTTTTGAGAGGATGGAAAACATCAGCTCCCGTTGTTGGCTGCCCAAGCGGGTCTTCATGCCAAGTCGGGGAACGCTTTTGTAAGACTCCCAATCGGTGACTTGCCAGGCATCGTAAACATGGCGCCATTCGCCCAAGACCAGACGTTTCGAAAACTGATGTCCGGAGACCTCCTCCATCGCGGAGGTGATCCACTGGTCGAGTTCCCCTGATTCGGGCAGCTTTACTTCCCCATGGAGCTTCTTTGCCAAGCCAGGGAGTGATTGGAGGGTGATTTGCGCCCGGATTGACGAGTTTGCTCCCACCAAGCGATCAAGTTTTATGGCAAGGAGATCGGCAAGGGCATCCGAAAAGGTGGTGAGGAGGATTTTTGCCTTTGGATTTCTCCGGGCGAGGAAGGCCGCCCGATGGAGAGCGACCACGGTTTTGCCCGTGCCTGCGGAGCCTGAGACCCGGGCCGGGCCGTTGAAGTGACGCTCGACGACCGCTTTTTGGGACGGGTGCAGAAAGATGGTCCACTTTTCCCAAGGGTAATCCAAGGCGAGAGCGAGTTCGTTCTCATCGCTAACGAGGCGGAAACGACGCTGGGTATCCGGATGGTCAAAGCCTCTCTTGGCGGTCTTCGCAACTTGTTCGGGTTCCCCTCCGGTCGCGAGTTCGAGCAAGGCTTCGGCGGCTTCCTGGGGAAGGTGATCGGTGAGATCGAAAAGAGTGTCTTCGGTGGCCTTTTGGACATCACCGATCCACTCCTCGGGAATGCCATAGTCGAGGAGGACCTCATCGGTGATTTCATCAAAGAGCAACTGAGCGGGTGCTTCCTCGGGCTCTTTGGTCGTCTGAACGTAGACTGGGATTTCTTCGATCCGCTCCCGGATTTCGATGAGCTGAATGGCTCCGGTTTTCGGGTGTTGTTGGATCTTTCTTCGTTCCGCCCAAGCATAAGCCTTGTCGTGGTGGTCCACATAGCAGACCAGGAGATCAGCCTCGGTCTTATGAACAATGATGCGGAGATCGCGGCTGACCCGGATGGACCAGAAGTTGGGGTCCTTGACCTTCTCGATGCGATGAAGACTCAGCCCCGGATTGGCCGGGTTGACCTGCAAATCGAACACCGTTGTCTTGGCCGCCTTTTGCTCCTGTGCGGTGAGCTTGGTAAGGCTGCCGGTGAAGGTGTCGGAGATGCGGAAGTTCATTACTCGGCATCTCGCTCTTTTTCAGAGGTCGGGATCAGTGGTTTGTCCTGTTGGTCCTTAGGGAGAAATGACCGGGCATCGACCAAGGGGAGTTCCAATGGGCCATTTACGGACCTCAAGGTGTGTCCGAGAACTGCTTCACGGACAGCTCCCATTAAGACTGCTCCTCCGTTGAGGCGTGCCAGCGAGTCGCATTTTTCCTCAGGAAAGTCTGGGTGGATGATAAAGATGCCATGGAGCTTGATCGTGCCCTCATAGGGAGCTTTTTTCTCTCCTTCGCTTTTCCCGAAAGAATAAACCATGTCAACTCGCCAGATTCGTTCCTCATGCTGTTCTTCTCGTGATGTTCTCACGGCATACTTTGCTGTGTGAGAGGTTTCTGGCGATGCCTCCTCATGAGCTTTGATAGAAAACTCCGTGAAGACATGCTCGATCACTTGAATGGAACTAAGCGAATTAAGCATAAGAAGGCTCGTTGAAAGGGTGGTCTGAGATTCCCCACTCTGTGGTTTGAGTGCGGAGAGGTGAGCTTTTGACCGTCTTGACCATGGGATTGGCCGGTTGGTCTTTGCTGAACGAGCGAAGTTCTACCGTCATGTAGAATCGTGTGTAGGTAACTTCCGTAAAATCCAGATCACAATCCTCCTGCCTCTGCGAAAAGGTGTTGCGGAGAGCCTGATCATTCGCCGCAGTCTGCACTTGGCGACCGCTTTCCCAGCGCTTGACGCTAGCGATTCCAACGTTGGCTCGATCCGCAAGTTGTCGCTGTGTCAATTCAAGTTCTTCCCGCTTTTCTTTTATCGCAGCTGCCGTCAATAGATTGTTCTCGGCTTGAAATGCGGCAACTCCAAGCTCGATGGCTTTATTGGCTTGAGAGACGGTGGAGAAATTGACGCCACATGCCGAACAGACCGTGCGAGGAACGGGGCACCAGTGGCTTCTTCCCTGAATGACAACTTCCTGTTTCAAAAGCTGTTCGCTCATTGAATCCTGAGCACCACAATGGACGCAATTCGCCGGTGGACGGCCGGAGCTGCGTGGAATGGAGATCGGAGCTTTAGGCATAAGATTAGGATGCGTGAAGGTCGAGGTGACAGTAAATGTGAGGTGTCGCTTCGTCAGTGGTTTTTAGGATTCCAAATTTCAGATAGATTTCTTGGTTTGGGAAATGTTGCGACTCGAAGACATAGGGGAAAAGAGGAAGTCCATTGTAGCCACTTTCGTAACAGCGATCGACCCAGCCGTGAGGGATGAAGCATTCTTTCGGTCCTTTTTCCATAATCTCTCGGAGAAAAACCAGAACCCAGTCGAGCACGTCCGCGATGTCCGTGACTCCCAAAAGTTCGAAAGCGAGATCGTCGTGTTTGTGATGGATGATTTGCGCGTAATCGACTCCAGCCTCAAGGGCAGCGATTCCCCAAGAAACTTGATCCCAGATTTGCTTGCTCGAAGGCTGGAAGGAGTCTTTTGACACGTTGTTTTGGTGGGAATCGAAGTCTCATGGCAAACAAAAGGTATCAGATGATCCCTTGTGAGCAAGCTGTGAATTACTTTGGATTTCTTAGGTTTATCTGGATGGTCATCCAATGCACGGCTCGATTCACACCGAAAAGACCTTCATCACTTCGTCGCCGAGGTGGTTGATGACTTTGACGGCGAGGCGGCCGGTTTTGGGTTTGGGGAAGGGGCGGGAGGTGTCGCTGTTGAGGGTGGCCCAGGCGTCGGCGTCGATTTGGGCTTTGAGGGTCGTTTTGAGACTCTTGTAGGGATCGGATTGGCCGAGGAAGTAGGCGTGGCGGACGAAGAAGGATTCTTCGTTGTAGTCGGTGTCGATGAACCAGCAGGCGATGTCCTTGGCATCGGAGGAGACGACTTCGCCGGTGCTGGGTTTGAAGACGTCAACGCCGTTGAGTTTGACCTCGATTTGGTCGTCTTCCGCTTCCTGGATGGTGATGTCGGGTTCGCCGAAGATGACGAAGAGGTTGCCTTTGCCGGTGTTTTTGAGGTCGTCGGCCATGTGGAGGTCGGCGTTCATGCGGGCTTTGAGGACGGGGACTTTGCCGAGGCGTTCGAACTCGCTGCTGTGGGCATCGTAGTTGAAGGCGCAGGCGATGAGGACGTCGGCATTGAGGTCTCCGGCTTCGCGGGCGGCGCGGACGAGGTCCTCGCGGGAGACGGTGCCAAACTCGGGGCCGATGAAGATCGCGGCGCGTTTGGTCTGTGCGGTGGGGGCGTCTTCGGACTGGCCTTCGGTGTAGGTGGCTTCGGCGCAGACGTAGCCTTTGCCGGGGAAGGGGGAGATGTTGGTGAATGTGATGCGGTCTTCCTTGTGGGCTTGCTGGACGCCGGCCGTTTTGAGGTTTTCGAGGATAACGGTGGTGAAGTCCTGATGTTTGTTGAAGGTGGTGGTGTCGGCCTGAAGGGTCTTCCAGGTGTCGATGACCTCGTCGTTCTCATCGACGTGGAGGGTGCGGTGGGGGGAGATCGATTCGACAGTGAAGGGGCCGGCCACGCGGACTTTGTTTTTGTCTTCGTAGGGTTTGTCGTAGAGGAATTCGGAATCGGCCTTGGCGGCGATGGAGGCATCGATTTCCTTCTGGCGGGCAATGCGTTCCTTCCACCATTCGGCGTGAAGTTCCTGGGCCTTGGCGGACCAATCGTCTTCGGCTTCGCGGGGGATTTCCCATTCCTCCCAGGATTGTTTGAGGGCTTGGTTTAGGGAAGTGCGGAGCGGTTCGAGGCGGGTTTGGTAGTCGTCCCAAATGACGTCGATCTCGGCGTTGTTGGCGATGGATTTGAGAGTGATGTGGGGGACGCGTTCGTAAACGAAGCCGTGATTGAGATTGCCCTGGGTGGGCGTGTCGCGGGGAGCGGTGCGGGTGAGTTCGGCTTCCTTGAGTTGGCCGTCGCGGCTGTCGGCGAGGAGGTAGTAGGGGTAGCGGGCGCCCATGATGCGGGCGCGGGCCAGGGCGAGGGCGACGCGGGAGGTGTCGATGGTGATCCAGCGGCGGCCCCATTGCTCGGCGACGTAGGCGGTGGTGCCGGAACCACAGGTCGGGTCAAGGACGAGGTCGCCGGGGTCGGTGGCCATTAGAATGCAGCGCTCGATTACCTTTGGAGAGGTTTGAACAACATACCGCTTCGGGTCAGCGAATCCGCTTACAACAGTATCGTCCCAGTACTCGCTCATTGGCGAGATCGCGAAATCTGCCAAATATCTTTTTTGTCGAAGAGTCTTGCCCACTGCCATTAAGCGGTTGGAACGATCCATTCGTCTGAGACCGGTTGGTGTTGTCTTCCAGTGCCTGTCGATTCTTTGGCCCGAGGCAACCCGGTATTCTCCTCCTTTGAATGAAATCGGTCCCGAAGAAGATTCACTGAAACCATCGGATGTGAGGTTGTCGTGGCTCAAAAGTTTGAGGTCCTTGTCGAACGCAGAAAGGGTTCCTCGATCTCCCTGAGTTGCTGGTCGAACAGAGAAGGAGTGCTGGTCCTCGACGAGATTGAATTGGGACGCGGCCCCGTCTAGGGTCGTTTTTTCCGTAAAGCAGGTTCTGAATTTCAGGTTTGGAAGCGCTTTTGAATACCAAAGAATGTAATCATGAATCTGGGGGAGATAGTTGCTCGCAGCGTAACCAGTTTTCTTGAAAGTCACTGTTGCAATAGCGTTTTCCTCCCCAAACACCTCATCCATCAGCGCCCTAACACGATGCACATTTTCATCGCCGATCTGGACGAAGATGGAGCCGGAGTCGGTGAGGAGGTCGCGGGCGGTGAGGAGTCGGTCGCGGAGGTAGGTGAGGTAGGAGTGGATGCCGTCGCGCCAGGTGTCGCGGAAGGCTTTGACCTGTTCGGGTTCGCGGGAGATGTGGTCGGCCTTGCCGTCCTTGACGTCGCGGGAGGTGGTGGACCACTGGAAGTTGGAGTTGAACTTGATGCCGTAGGGAGGGTCGAGGTAGATGCACTGGACCTTGCCGCGAAGGCCCTCGCGCTCGGCGAGGGAGGCCATGACCTGGAGCCCGTCTCCGAGAATCATGCGGTTTTGCCAGTGGCCGTCGTGCTGGTAGAAGTCGGCGGATTTGGCGTTGTCGGGGAGGCCGTTGAAGTCGGAAAAGAGGTCGGGCGTTTCGAAGCCGGCGTCTTCGGCATTGCTCTGGGATTCCTTGAGGAGGTCATCGATGAGGGCCTTGGGGTGGACCTTTTCCTGAATGTAGAGAGGCGGGGCCGCGACTTCGAGGGGGGCCTCGCTTTTGGGCTCTTCGACACCTCTGCATGACGGATTTGAGGATAATTTAGGTGACACAC
>CALFSW010000300.1 GCA_937916505.1 uncultured Verrucomicrobiales bacterium
TTGATGTTTTTGAGCATCGACTCCGTGCGCTTGAAGTCTTCTTCGAGGAGTTTGCCTTGACGGGTCCTGGGGTGCCTTCCGAAAAGATCGAGGTAGGCGAAATTCACTTTCCTGAGTGAATCCAGCGTGTTGTTGGTGATTTCCTGATGGAGGAGGCGCCGGTGTTTCGAAAGAAGCATCGCTTCGGTGGCAATGGCCGGAGTGGCTTCGAGCGCGGAGAGGTGTGTTTGAAACCCGGCCTGCCATGATTTCGGCGTGAGCTCAAAGAGCGGCATTGCTTTGATTTCACGCAGTCGATCCCATTGCTCAAGTGGTTCGAGTGATTTGGCTTTGGACAGCATTTTAGGAAATTCTTTCGCGACGACGGGCGTGAGTGATTCGGCTGACTGAGCCTGCAAGCCGAGCCATTGCTTGATCGAATCGGAGCCGCTTCTGGGGTAGTCATGCCCGAGAGATTGCCAGACTTCGAAGGTTACCTTGCCTCCAAGTTGACGATGGTGGAGGAGCGCTTTGAGTGCGAGAGGGTAGCTGCCATCCTTACGGCCAATGCCGATATGCACCGGCTTTTTGGAGCGGTATTTTTTCATCGCGCCTGGTGCGAGATGGAAGTGTCCGGCACCCAAAATGATGCCACCGGCGAGGGTGGGCTCGGCCTGGAGGAGAAGATTGGTATACCAGCCGCCTTTTGAAAATCCGGCGGCGTAAATTCGTGTGGGATCAGCGCCGTGTTTCTCCGTTACGATTTTGCGCACGGTGTGGTAGATCTTTCTCTCTGCAGCGAATGACTCCGGAGAGAGCTGGAATTGACCGGATTCGCGATAAGTCATGCCGACGATGATCCAGTCTTCAGACCCTGCCTGCATCCGCATGATGGATGTCGTGGGCCGTCCGCCGGTGCCGTGGTAGTAGAAGAGAGTGGGATGCTTCTTGGCGGGGTTGAAATTTCCCGGCAAGGAAACTTGAATCTCACGAGGAAGGCCGGAAACTTTTAGGGGCAGATCTTTGGCCGGAAGGGTGAACGGGAGGGCGAGGGCGAGAAGGAGGGGGCGGATCATGGGATTAGCGGGAGGTCAGAAACTCAGCGCAGCGGGTTTCCGACCAATATTCCGGGCCCCGACTTACAAATCCAACATGCCCCCCATGGGGTGGGGTCTCAAGATAAAGATGGCGGCTTTGATCGGCGATCTTGCGAGGGAAGCATTGATCCGGAAGGAAGGGATCATTGAGAGCCTGGACCATCAGGGTGGGGACGGCGATGGCCGGGAGGTGGGGTTTGCTGCTGGCCCGGGTCCAGTAGTCGCGCGCATCGGTGAAGCCGTTGAGAGGGGCGGTGAAGCGGTCATCAAACTCGGCGAAGGTTTTGACTTTTCCGATGCCGGTGAGATCGAGGGTGTCGGGGAAGGCCTCGTTCTTGTGGCGGATCTTTTCCATTAAGCCGTCCATGAAGCGGGACATGTAAATGGAGTTTTGCCATTCGCCAAGTTGGAGGGAGCTCGAGGTGAGGTCGCAGGGGACAGAGAAGGCGACGGCGGCTTTGATTTCGGGGTGGGTTTGGCTCCCTTGCTCGCCGAGGTATTTTAGGACGATGTTTCCACCAAGACTGAAGCCGATGAGGGCGAGTTCTTCGTAGCCGCGGGTGAGAGCGTGATCGACGACAGAGCCGAGATCTTCGCTCACGCCCGAGTGGTAGGAACGGAGAAGGCGGTTGGGTTCGCCGCTGCAGCCACGACAATTCCAGGCAAGAGTGTCCCAACCTCGTTTTTGAAGAGCGAGAGACATCCCGCGAATGTATTTGGCGGAGGATTCGCCTTCGAGTCCATGCCCGATGATGGCCAGGCAGTTGTGGCCAAGGCGTGACCAATCAAGGTCGAGGAAGTCACCGTCGGGGAGCTCGAGCCGCTCGCGTGCTATTTCCGGCGTTGTGACGCTGCGGAAGAGAGTGGGGTAGATCGTCGAGAAATGTCCTCCCCGCAGGCCGATCGGAGCGCGGTAGCTGGAGGGGACGAGGGGCATGATTCCTTAAGCGAACTGGTTCAGGAAGCGGGTGTCGTTCTCGATGAGGAGGCGGATGTCCTTGATGCCGTATTGGATCATGGCGAGGCGGTCGAGGCCCATGCCGAAGGCGTAGCCGGTGAGCTTGGCGGGGTCGAAGGCGTCATCACCACGACTCTTGTTGATGGCATCGAAGACGGCGGGGTCGACCATGCCGCAACCGGCCACTTCGATCCACTTGGGGGCTTCGCCTTTGACCTGGAGCTTGACGTCGATTTCGAAGCTGGGCTCGGTGAAGGGGAAAAAGTGGGGGCGAAAGCGGACCTCGGTATTGTCGCCGAACATGGCGCGGTAGAAGAACTCGAGGGTGCCTTTGAGGTCGGAGAGGCGGACGTCCTTGTCGACGTAGAGGCCTTCGAGCTGGTTGAAGACGGAAAGGTGGGTCGCGTCGATTTCATCACGACGGTAGGCCGAGCCGGGAGCGATGATTTTGACGGGCGGGGCTTGCTTTTCCATGGTGCGGACCTGCACTGAGGAGGTGTGGGTGCGGAGGAGCTTGCCGGAGTCGAAGTAGAAAGTATCGGAGTCGTTCCGCGCGGGGTGATCGGCGGGGGTGTTGAGGGCGTCGAAGCAGTGGAATTCGGTTTCGATTTCAGGTCCGTCGGCGAGGGCGAAGCCGAGGCGGCGGAGGATTTGGATCGCGCGGTCCTTGACGATGGTGAGGGGGTGAAGCGAACCGACGGGGAGCTCACGCGCGGGCATGGTGACGTCGAGGCCGGCGACGGAGGCCGCATCGGCAGCGTCGCGGAGCTTTTGTTTACTATCTTCGAGTGCTCCTCCGATGGCCTGGCGAGCGGCATTGAGAGCGGCACCAAGTTTGGGTTTCTCCTCGTTGGAGAGGTTCCGCATTTCACCGGCGAGGGCATTGAGAGGGCTCTTTTTTCCGAGGAACTTCACGCGGGCGTCTTCGAGAGCGGCTTCGGTGGAAGCGGCTTCGATGGCGGCGAGGGCTTCGGTTTGGATCTGTGCGGCTTGCTCGGTCATGCGGGGGATTGGTTATGAGAAAGGGAAGGGCTGGTCAATGACGGACCTGTGGCAATCCCTCTTGGGGTCATCGGGATCTCTATAGGCGAAGGCTTTTCGGCTGTTTTTTAAATGATGGTTAAATGATGTTTCTAAAAAATAACGAGATGGAAATTGCGCAGACGGTCGGCTCCTGTTATACGGCAGAATCTCTCGATTTTTTCGTGATTTGAATTGAGGGAAAAACAGCCAAGACCAGCAATGAAGAGCAATACCAAGGAAAGTATGGATGAGGGCGCCTGGAGGTCCCTGAACCTCAAAATTAGAAGTCTCCCGATTCTGGCGATCGTCGCCGGGAGTCTGACCTGCCTGACTCAAGCCGATGTCGGAAGTAGCGGGCTGGATGAAACTCGTGAGTTTAGTGACTCGGGGATCGACTACATCATTACTTATTCTGACATCGCAGGTGACAGTGACCGGGTCAGCACGGCAGATATTGACCGCTTGCAGGGCTTTGCGACCCAATCATACGACCGCTTGGTTGACGTGATGGGGTTCCCCGGTCCATGGCTCTCCACGCTGCCCAGCTATGAGTTTATCGTAAAAGACGACTGGTGGTTCGCAGAACCTGCCTGTGTGGTTTTGGATGCTCCCAGTATCAGGGCATGGCCCGCGAATGATGAGCAAGTGGTCTTCTTTCATGAGGTGTTTCACACGGTTCAGCGAAATTACAAGGATCAGGTCAATGGTGGTGGTTCCGGCTATATCGGAAGCACCTTCGGCAAGTGGGTCTCGGAAGGGACGGCCGATGCGATGATGGACAAGGGCTTTGCCGCTTTGGATGACATTCCAGGCTATCCTTTTTATGAGGGATCTGCGGTGAATTTCCTGAACAGTCCGGGTGAGTCTCTCTTTGACAAAGAGTATGATTGTTGTCTCTGGTGGAACTACAGCATGGAGCAGTTGGGGACGGTGACTGCGGAACCCCATTACGGAACTGATTTCATGAAGGCGTTTTGGAATCGAATCGTCGTCAATGGTGATACGGGTTCGCTGAATTCGAAGCGAACTTTTGAGCAGGTGGCTGCTTCCCGTGGCCGGACTCTTGAGTCGCTCTTCCGTGATTTTACGATTTGCAACTATACCCGTGATTTTGATGTGGCGGGGATCCCGAACGCCGACCGCTACTTTTACGTGGACGAGCAAACACTCACGATTGGGGCAAATGTTCCGCGCACGACGACGAGTCAGAGCGGTAGCGGATCGACGAATGTCAATTCGTGGGCTGCGAAATACATCGAAGCCGATATCGATGAGACCGGGCGATGCTCTGTCGTGGGTTTCAAAGCTGAGTCGGACGGAGATACCATGGCGTATGCGGTGGTTGCGATCGACGATGAAGATAAGGTGATTGGAATCAAAAAGGGAATGGGGACCGAATTCGTCGGAACATTCCTCTCGAATCCTGAACGGCCCATCAGCAAGCTTTGCGGGATCTTGACCGGTCTGGAGGAAGCTTCACAGGTTGAATGGTCATTTGATTCGGGAACACCCAAGTTGACGATTGAAAGACCGACCTTTTCTCGTCCCGCTTATCCCGGAACCGCCGCCGATCCTGGTAATCTTGTGGTGACAACCAAGGTCACCGGTCTACCCGGATTGAGCCCCGAGGGGCCGAATAATCCTTCGGTGCAGGGATTGGAAGCGGAGTATTTCGGAGTAAGAATCGGCGCGGAAAGCGCGACAATTCTCGATGCCGCCTATGTGGGAGGGCAATGGGAACTCCTGGTTGCGGCTCCGGTGCAGGCATCGGACGGGCTCTATGATATCACGGTCACTCTTTGTCCTGATACACCGGCGGGGATCGAAGATGCGGAGAAAAATGCGGTCTTGTATGGCGACTTGAAGTTCCACCACGTTGTCGTTCTTGATGTCTCTGGTTCGATGACCTTCCCAACCGATGCCAAGTTGAATGCCGCCAAGCAAGCGGCCAGATTCTACATCGATACGGTTGCCGAGAACGATAAGTTCAGCGTGGTCTCCTTCAGCGGAAATGGCGCTGAGTGCGATGAAGATGCCATAAATCTCAAAGGCTCGCCGGGGCTCTTGAATGGCTCCGGATTGTCCCGCAATCTGATGAAACTCGCGGTTGATAATTTAAACTCCCAAAACCTGACCTCAATTGGAGATGGCCTTTGGACCGCGCAGGATGCTCTTGATTTGGAGGCCTTGCCTGATGCGATTGATACCATTCTTCTCCTGACAGATGGAAAGGAAAACGAGTCCCGTTATTGGGGAAGCAACCC